>JBAZGP010000481.1:1336-3099 GCA_041652835.1 Lutibacter sp.
CTAAATAAAACAAAACAAAGTATCAAAACTGCTATAGTTGAACTTAGGGGGCTTATTTCAGTTAAATTTGATGAAACAACTATCTTATTTGTTTTTTTGAATAAAGTAAACCCCGAATTAACTTCAACATGGCAGCACATAGTTTCTGACTCAGAAACTATAAAAAATAATATTATTAAGAATTTAGAAAACTTAAATAAAGAGTTACCAGTTTTTCCATTTAAAACCAGTACACAAGAATTTGATGGAATAGCAATTTATATCAAAGGCGAAATTGATGCATTGTTTGCTAAAAAACCAGACCAAGAGATTGGTACACTGACTTTTCAAATGAACTATTTAATAGATAAAAGCTTACTGCTAAAACTTTTACCTCAAATTTCTTCTTATATATCGAGCTACAAATGGGCTTTGGCAGCAGAAAATTCGCAATCTACACTTAGAACAAATTCCTTGACAACATTTCAAGGGAGTTTGTTCAACCAGCATATCACCAATAAATATAAGGAAATATTTAATGCTGAATGTCAGTTTTTAAAAGCACCGCCAGTTGTTGAGATAGTTCAGCAAAATAATAGACTTAAAACTTTCAGAAAATTATCAGTAGCACATAAAATAGCTAGTCAAATATTAAGTGAAGGAGAACAGCGAGCAATTTCTTTAGCAGATTTCTTAACTGAGATTCAACTTAACCCTAATAATCGAGGGGTTATTTTTGATGACCCAGTTACATCTCTTGACCATCAACGGAGAGCATTAATTGCGCAAAGATTAGTGCAAATTTCAGCATTTAAGCAAGTGATAATATTCACACATGATATTTCATTTTTTGCAAAACTTACGCATTATGCTGAAAACACAAGTAATATTTCCGTTACTAAAACCACAATGCGTAGGATTGGCGATACTATAGGTATTGTAAAACCAGAATTACCATGGGTTGCACAGAAAGTTAAGGACAGAATAGGTTATTTGAGGAACGCATTGGTAAGATTAAAGAAATTAGAAAAAGAAGGGAGTGAAGAGGAATACAATATGCAAGTTAAAGGATGGTATGGTTTACTCCGAGAGGCGTGGGAAAGATGTGTTGAAGAAAGGTTGTTTAAGGGCACCATTGAAAGATTTTCTGGTGAAGTGCATACAAAACCATTAAAAAATATTGAAATTACGCCCGAATTGGTTTCAATGATTGATGAAGGTATGACTCAATCATCAAATTGGGTTCATGACCAAGCAATGGGTTTGAATCCTCCAATCCCTGATAGTTCAAAGGCAGAAGAAGACCTTGATTTATTATTTGAATTTTCCGAAAAATGCAAAGCTTGATAAAATTCTGTCGACCAATGTTACATGCATAGTTAAGACCCAAGTGCCTGTATTCCGATAACTTTTCTACAGCAAACTTGAATAGATTAAGGAAGTTAAACTTTGAAATTAATTGTATTTTTGAATAATAAACAAATTAAATCATAGTAAAATGAAAAGAGTAATTTTAATAGTAACGGTGACTCTCTCTATATTATTAGGAGGATGTAATTCATGTAAAAATGAAAAACCAAATTCAACTGGTCTGACACAAGTAATAGTTGCTCAATGGGGACAAGAGAAATATTTAATCTACTTACCCTTATATATTGCACAAGAAAAAGGATTTTTCAAGGAAGAAGGACTTGATATTTCAATTAAATATTCAGGTAATGATGACCAAGTTTTCGCAACTGTATTAAAGGGAGAAGCCCAATTTGGTATTGGTGACCCTGTAT
>JBAZGP010000482.1:0-1306 GCA_041652835.1 Lutibacter sp.
TCTAGAAACTAAAAAATCAATGCTTAAAATTGATATATTAAAAGATATTCAAAAACTTAATGGTGAATATTTAAAATTAAAAACATCAACCGGTGAATGGTCAGATAGTTCTAAAAAATCTGAAAAAAATATTTCTGACGTTCAAAGGGCATTAGCTATATTAAGCTCTTCAATTAGGGAATCCGATCAGAGTGGTGAAAAATATATTAAAAGCACTAAAAATCTTAACTTTGCTTTTAATACTTTAGTCAAAAACGGAATCAAACCTACAATAGCAGCATATAATGATATGGGTGTAAACTATACAGAAGTAACAGATATAGAAAGAATTTATAGAGATGGATTAGTAAAAGAACAACAATTAGTTAATGGTCAATCTACAGCTCAAAAAAATCTATCAAATACAATTGCAAATCTAAATTCTTTATATCAACAGGGAGTAATTACAGAAAAAGAATTACTGGCATTAACTCCAGCTCTGAGAAATGAAATTATAAGCTATAAAAATACACTAGTAACGGTTACTACAGAACAGAATAATGTAAATAATTCAGCAGATGCATTAAAAGCAAAATTAAAACTATTAGCAGAAAATCAAGTAAAGAATAACGAGTATTTACGTGCAGCAGCAAGCGCACGATGGGCAGAAGAAAATAAAATAGCAAATGATTCGCTTAGTCTAGCTTTAGATACTGCTAAAGAAGCATATAATGTCTGGAAAGAAAAACCTAATTTTTCAAACTGGATATCCGGATTTTCAGCTACTATTTCTGCAATGAAATCTATTTTTGACGGTATTATTTCCCCTATAGGTGATCAAATTGCAAATTTAGGATCAAGCATAAACGGATTAATACAGGGTATTATTGATAATAATAATGCAGCTTTAGAACAGTCTTTAAGTGTAATTCAAGAAAATATGGATGCTGAATTAGAAGCAGCAGGATTAGCAGAAGAAACAGAAGCAGAAAGGGCACAAAATAAAATAGATGCATTACGGGAAAATTTAAATACAGAAACAGATATTAAAAATAAAAAACAAATTGAGCAGCAGCTTCAACAGGCAATTAACGATAAAAAAACAGCAGATATAAAAGAAAAATATGAAAAGCAAAAACAGGAATCAGAAAAAAAGACGGCAATTAAAAATTATGAACTGCAAAAAGCTGCTTTCTATACAAATATGGGATTCCAGATTGCAAATGTTTGGATTTCAGCAGCTGCGGGTGTAGTCGGTGCTATGGCAATGTCAATTTCTCAATTGGGGCCAATAGCAGGAAGTATAGTAGGTGCTATATTAAGTACT
>JBAZGP010000482.1:1316-3095 GCA_041652835.1 Lutibacter sp.
TTTAATTTTGACAACAGCTGGAATTCAGACGGGTGTAATTGCTTCACAATCGCCGCCAGCAGCTCCTTCTTTTAAATCCGGTGGTATTTCTAATGATGATACCATAGCAAGAGTAAATAGACGGGAAATGTTATTAAATACAGATCAACAGACAAATCTATTTGATGCTTTGTCAGGTGTAGGTAATAGAGGAAGACAAGATATTTATCTTCAGGTAGATGGAAGAGTATTACAACACTGGATTATTGACAATCAATATAGGGAAGCTTTAGAGGTATAAAATGTATCAGTTAGAAAATAATACTACTTCTTTCATTATAGATAGTTACTATGTAGCATATGAAACAGGACTGCCTAAACATAATTATGATTTTTCCCCTGTATTAGGCGATGGTAGCATTGTTTCTGGTATTGGTAGTCTTCCTGGCAGGGTAATTAAACTGACAAGAATATTTACCAGATTTCAGGAAGAGGAAAGAAATAATTTTATAGAATGGTTTAATCAACCACTATTTAAAGATATTTATTTAAAATGGACGACTACTAATTTTACAGGTAGGACAAAGGTAATTCCGTATTTAGGCGGTGGTGAAAGCTTTGCTACAAGAAATTTTAATTTTGGTAAAGAATTAACCTTTGAAATGTTTCAACCGGATCCGTATTTTGAGAGCACAAGTCAAACATCTACAAATATAATCCTAACTAGCTCTACTCAATCTTCTGGAATAGTTACTATTTCAGGTGAAAGAATATTTCCTGCATTTTCATTTACTTCTACAGCAGCATTTTCAATCTTTGAAGTAAAAACAGCTGAAGGTTATGGATTCAGGGTAGATTATGCTTTTGCAGCTGGTGATATTATAGCAGTATCTACTACAGATAGTGCCATTAAAATGACTGTGAATGGTGGTGAAGTAGCAGGATATTTTACATCTAATTCTAGACCTTTTAACTTATTCAGCTCACAAAATACGCTATATGTTAGGGCAGCAGCTGGAACACTTACTATAAATTATAATCAGAGGAAGCTATAAATGTATAAAGTAGGATCACAAGCAATCTGTGAAAGACCTATAGTATCTTCTTTTGATTTGGAAATGCCGATTTCTCAATTTCCCTGGTCGGTTGATATTCAAAGTAAAGATGGTGGTTTTATAAAATCTTATACCATAGGAGCTAATAATTTTTTTTGTGATGAAGTAAATTTTTCATTATCTGAAAAAGGTTGTTTGGAAGCAAAATTAAATTTAGCTAAAATTGATATTCCCTATTATTGTGGAAATCAAATTATAATTTCATATAATGGAAAAAGAAAATATAGTGGATATGTTACTAATGAACCTTCTGTAGATGAAGACAGTATAAAAATTAGTCCTTTTTCTAAAAGATTAAAGGAAGTAAAATTCAATTCTACTTTTAATAATTATACTTTTCCAGAAATGCTTTCTACTACCATAGCAGCTAATTCAACAAACACAGGTGTATTATATAATTCATTTTTAGTAGATTATAATGATACCAGTGTTTATTCATCAGCTCCATACAAAAATGAAAATATTGAAAAACTGATTAATGATTATTATGAAATTGAAGATGATTCATTTTGGGGTGTTAATGCCGATCAGTATCTTTATATTTCAAAAAGATCTACTGTTATTACTAAAATATTATATTCAGGACAAAATCAAGCATTTAAAAAATTAAAAATAACAAATGATTTTTCTAAAATACAATATACACGTGTAAATTTATTTCAGAAAAGTACTGATACTACTGAAA
>JBAZGP010000483.1:0-3094 GCA_041652835.1 Lutibacter sp.
ATACATGAGATGATAGTTAGACAAATTTCAGCTACATTAATAAACAGAAATGGAGCCCACAAGGATTTAATTGAATACAAACAATTATTCAATTTCGTTTATAAGGACAATGCAACAATCTTAACTATTGGAGGTCTTATATTTGATAAGTCAATAAAAAACATAATTCCAAAAATGGCTTTTAACGAGTTACCTTTTATTCAGGAAGGTTTAGAAAGTTATAAAATCCAAAGTCCCAATTTAACCTTAAGGGAAATTAAAGCTCTGGATAAAGCTCTTCCTGATTATATTAACCAAAATAATGGGAAATTAACAAACAAGAAACTTCAAAAAATACCAGTTATTCCAAGCGATATTAAAAACTATTCAAAAGTATATCGTTATTATCCCAATTTCACAGAATCTAATTTGTAAGCATGCTTAAACCAAAATATAAAGTCCTTGATTTATTTGCTGGTGCGGGTGGTTTTGGATTAGGATTCCAATTATCTGACAATCAATACGAACTAGTTTGTTCATTGGAAAAAGATGCATGGGCAGTTGAAACCTTAAATGCAAACAATTCAGAGAAACATTTAATAATTCAAAAAGACATAAGGCATTTTAATTCATTTGACCAAATACTTTCAGCTTGCCCATTTAAACCTGATATTATAATTGGCGGTCCACCTTGTCAAGGATTTAGTATTGCGGGCCCTAATAAAGATCCTAAAGACCCTAGAAATTCATTATTTAAAAACTTTGCCCAATGGGTGGATGTATTTAAACCAAAGGTATCTGTCATGGAAAATGTCAGTGGTCTATTAAGTCGTAAAAATGAAAATGGGGAAAGTGTTATTGATATTATCACTGACACTTTTAAGAATATCGGATATAAGGTTATCGTATGGAAGCTGAATGCTGCAAATTATGGTGTGCCTCAAAACAGAGAACGAATATTTATTGTTGGCAGCAAATATGATCAGGTAATTTCACCTCCACCAATTACGCATTTTATTCAAAATGATATTAAGAAGCTAAATGGCAATATTAAGAGTTTGAAACCTGCCATTACTGTTATAGATGCGATTGGAGACTTACCAAAGTTAAATTCTAACGAAGGACAGGAGATATCAGCCTATAATACCAACCCAATATCTGAGTTTCAAAAAGTTATTAGAGAAAATAATAATATTTTGTATAATCATGTAACAATGGCTCATACAAAACGAATTGTGGAGAGGTATAAAAAAATACTCAATGGATATAGTATGGAAGAGATTCCAGTGGAACTTATGGTAAGAAAACGGAATGGAAATGGTGATATTTCTAAAAGCAAATACCATTCAAATTATCGTCATTTAAAGCCTGAAATGGTATCATTTACAATACCAGCATCCTTTTATTCAAATTTTATTCATCCGAATCAACCTAGAAATATAACTTCGCGTGAAGCAGCAAGATTGCAAACATTCCCAGATAGATATATTTTTAAAGGCAAGCGTACTCAAATTTCATCAAAGCTTCTTAAGCAATTAGGTAAAGAGGATGAGAATTTTCTGTCTCAATACAATCAAATTGGTAATGCTGTTCCTCCACTTTTAGCAAAGGCGGTTGCAAAAAGAATTCATGAATACTTGATTGAGTTTGAAAAGACTTAATAACAGGAACATATTGAATCTATTTCCAAAAAAAGCACCAGGAGGTAAACATATACTTTATGGCGAGTTACATTATGAAAATGAGTATTTTAGTTTCAAAACATAATCCTTGTGAGCAAAAAGATTTATCTTTTAAAATCCACATCAATTAAAATAATCCCAGATATAACAACCCTTAACTTAAACCCCTAACCTCATGCAATACAAAGTAGTACCATTCGTAGCTTCCATTGACCAGAAAAAGGGAACTTCTGATCATGTAGCACAACAATTAGAACAACTCATCAACGAATACGCTTCAAATGGCTGGACGTATGTTCGGCTCGAAAGTGTATCCACTTATGTTGGCCCTGACAATGGATGTTTCGGGCTGGGTGGAAAGCCTGGCTTTACAACAGCACGCCAAATGGTTGTTTTTAGCAAATGATGAAATTCGTCCTGCTAAGTATTATCCGGACGTATTGGTTTCTGGTTCCAATAGCCGGAAGAAGAAAATGTATTTTCCATATCTCCTGCTCAAATTACGTCTATGAAATTACACGTCAGAAGGGATTTAAACCCGGAATGCAGTCGTTGCTCTTTCGGATAAGAACCTGTAACCCGGAATTTGACATCTTTACGGATCAAAAAACTGGAAGGAAGAAAATGTTGTTGCGTACCGGACAAATTGTGGACGAATTAGAAATAGCCAAAAGGTTGACGTAAAAAACTACTCTTTTGACTCACATTATCGAAAGTCAAAACACCTTTTACAAAGCTCCTTTTACCCCCTCAAAAAAACAAGCGGTTGTTTTATAAAAATCAACCGCTTGTTTTGTCCAATTCAACCGCTTGTTTTCCGGGATTTGTCCGCTTGTTTTTCAGGGAACTTCTGGTAGTTTGAAAATGATCCTCTGCCAGGAAACATAAAGCGTTGCTTTATACTTCATTATAAGCATATTGGAAATGGAAAATGTTGAGAAATTGTCTCAACTTTTCCCGTAGGGAAAGTATATGGGTAGAAAAAGGAATTTTAATCTGCTTGTATCGTCCGCCTCAGGCGGACGAAATAAATGAAACGGACAATTCTTCTACCCATATTTGGCTCCTAACGGAGCCTGAAAACAAAACTAAGTCTTTGATTTTGTGAAAATAAAAGGAATCCGGTAAAATAATTAAAAAAGGATTGCGTTGTAAACATAACGACCCTGCTGTAAGTGTCAAAATATAAACCCATTATCGAAAAAAAACAGCCCTTTAAAATGAAAGCACCACATAACCTAAACAAGAATAATGTCCGGCCCTTCAAGTGCCGGTATCCTTTTATTAACCCTTTTAATTTTAAATGAACTGCCTATCCCTTTCGGTCAAGTTGATTTTACTATTTTATTAAACGGCTGTGGTGGAGTATCTACAGCTTGCTGCATTAATCTATAGAACAACTTTCCCCTATATGTTGATAGCTTTCTATTAAA
>JBAZGP010000484.1:0-376 GCA_041652835.1 Lutibacter sp.
TTGATATGGCTCGTTTCATCTGTTTATATTTTATTTTTTATTGGTACAGCTGCTGTTCGCCATTAATCATTTCTGTATGTATCAAAATTTGTTATGGCTCGTTTCATCTGTTTATATTTTATTTTTTATTGGTACAGCTGCTGTTCGCCATTAATCATTTCTGTATGTATCAAAATTTGATATGGCTCGTTTCATTATAAAATCTTTAAAATGACTAAATATTTCTTTAATTCTGCATTAAACAAGCCAATTTCATTTGGTTCGCATTTAATCATTAAATCGTACAATCGTTTGTCCAAATGCGCAAAACCAACCCTAAATGACACTTTGCAATGCAATAATAATAGGTTAAGGTACAAATTGTCAACTTTGCTAT
>JBAZGP010000484.1:386-3076 GCA_041652835.1 Lutibacter sp.
TCGTATTTATTTGTTAAAATATTTTTTAATTTTCCAGAATCAATTTTGCCGTACCACTTAAAGTCTTTTGGTGTAATGATATCGTTTGCCTCAATATTGTTTTTCAATTTCTGCTGAAAAATAACCACTTTAATATCGCTTTCAAAAATTTTCAACATAGAGGCCAGTTCACTAACAATACTTGCTTTGTCAGCATTGGAGTCTAAGAAAATAATGACCTTTTTTACTTCAATAAACGGAGTTTTAATTTCGTTTTTGAGCCATCCCGGCACTATTTTTTTTAAAAAAATTTGATTGCTTTTTCGTTTGAATCCTGTAAAAATCATCTATATTTACGCTTGTGAAAACAAAATTAATTAAAATCATTAGTATATCAACAATGAAAAAATTTATTATTTCATTTATTATCTTCGCAGCACTCTTCAGCTGTAAAAGTAAAGCGCCCCAACTGGTTAAAATAGAAGGAAGTCAAACCACTATAACTGAGACCATTGATGCTGATAAAACTATTGAAAATACCATTAAACCTTACCGGGAAAAAGTTGAAAAAGAAATGACTTCCGTAATTAGCTACACCCCTAAAAATTTAAACAGAACCGATGGAGATTTGGAAAGCAGTTTGGGCAATTTAATGGCAGACTTGAGCTATGAAAGAGCAAATCCCGTATTTCATTCAAGAACCGGAAAAAATATTGATTTTGCCATGTTTAATTATGGTGGTATTAGATCAGGAATTTCAAAGGGCAATATCACCAACGAAAGTGCCTTTAATTTGATGCCTTTTGAAAATAGTTTGGTGGTGGTTGAAATGACTTCAGAAAAAATAAAAGAACTTGTAAATTACCTGATTTCCGAAAACATAGCACATCCACTTTCAAAAAATATCAATTTGGTAATCACGGAAAACGGTTACAATCTAAAAATAAACAATCATCCACTTGATGCTTCCAAAACTTATTTTGTATTAACATCCGATTACTTGCAAAATGGCGGTGACAATATGAATTTCTTTAAAAATCCTGTACATCTTTACAATCTGGATTACAAGATAAGAAATGCCATTATTGATTATTTTAAGGAAACCGATACCGTTAAAGTTACTTTGGATGGAAGGTTTAGACATGAAAATACACCAAAAAATTAAGTAGATGAAAAGAAGAAATTTTATACAAAAATCAACTGCGGCAACTGCTTTTTTAACGCTTGGTGGACTCTCATTGCAATCATTTGCTTCAAAAAATACAAAACACATTACCATTTTGCACACCAATGATGTTCACAGTCATATTGATCCGTTTTCAAGTGATGACAGCAAATATCCAAATTTAGGCGGTGTTGCAAGGCGTGCGACTTTAATTGAAACAATCCGAAAAGAGAATCCGAATACCTTATTATTAGATGCCGGCGATATTTTCCAAGGAACACCTTATTTTAATTTTTATGGCGGGGAATTGGAATTTAAATTGATGAGCATGCTAAAATATGATGCCGCAACCATCGGAAACCACGATTTTGACAATGGTATCGACGGGTTATATGCCCAATTGCCACACGCGCAATTTGACTTTTTGTCGGCCAATTACGATTTTAAAAATACGGTGTTAAACACCCACGTAAAACCTTATAAAGTTTTTATAAAAGACGACATTAAAATTGGAGTCTTTGGTTTGGGAGTTGAACTTCAAGGTTTGGTAGACCCAAGAATGTACAAAGAAACAGTCTATTTAAATCCGGTAGAAATTGCTCAAGATATGAGCCGAATTTTAAAAGAAGATGAACATTGTGATTTGGTGATTTGCCTTTCACATTTGGGCTATCATTATAAAGATGAAAAAATAAGCGATTTGAAACTCGCTGCCAAAACAAAAAATATAGATTTGATTATTGGCGGACATTCACATACTTTTTTACCAAAACCAACTGTTGCAAAAAATAGTGTTGGAGAAAATATGCTAATAAATCAAGTTGGCTGCTACGGAATTAATTTGGGCAGAATAGATTTTTATTTCGACAATGAAAAAAATTTAGCCGGCAAAGGGAAGAGTATCATAGTTTAAAATATATAAAGAAAAATGCGGATAGAAAACGATTTAAAATTAGGCTTTCAAGATGTAATGATTAGGCCCAAACGTTCAACCTTAAGCTCAAGATCACTTGTTTCATTAGACCGAGAGTTTACTTTTTTGCATAGCAACCATAAATGGAATGGAGTTCCAATAATGGCCGCGAATATGGATACAGTAGGTACCTTTGAAATGGCAATAGCGTTGGCAAATCATAAATTATTTACAGCAATTCACAAGCATTATTCTTTGCAGAAATGGAAAGAGTTTATGGAAATGACCAGCGATAATTTAACCGATTTTATTGCAGTAAGCACAGGAATAGGATTAGCCGATTCAAAAAAATTAGCCGCCATATTTAACCAACATCCACAACTTAAATTTATTTGTATTGATGTTGCCAATGGTTATTCTGAACATTTTGTTAACTTTGTAACCAAAACTCGTGAACAATATCCCGATAAAATAATTATGGCAGGAAATGTGGTAACTGGTGAAATGGTTGAAGAACTTTTATTGTCCGGAGCCGACATCGTTAAAGTTGGTATTGGACCTGGTTCTGTTTGTACAACTCGGGTAAAAACTGGTGTTGGTTATCCGCAATTGTCAGCAATTATTGAATGTGCT
>JBAZGP010000485.1:0-3069 GCA_041652835.1 Lutibacter sp.
AATATTGGTTCTCAGTTTTCTTTGGGCAATAGCGCTTGCCTATATAATCGATTGGATGAAAAGGGGTGGATATTTATAATAATTAATAATTATTAATTACTAATACGGTATACTAATCCGAGTTTGATGAAAACTCGGATTTAAATTATACTTAAATAGGTATGGATAACAACAAAAAAGAATTCTTTCGCGCAATAGCAATATTGATGAGTACAATTATTGGTGCTGGAATTTTTGGTCTTCCCTATGCAGCGGCGCAATCGGGATTTTTAGTCGCGTTCATTTTTTTATTTTTACTTTTGGGCGTGATGCTACTGTTACATCTGTTTTATGTCACAATAGTCGAAAAAACAAACAAAGAATATCAATTAACAGGATATATAAATCGTTACTTGGGAGGTAGTGCTAAAAAAATAATAGGATTTTTCATTATAATTACATTCTATGGCTCGTTGTTAGTTTATATGATAATTGGTGGAGATTTTTTACATATTTTCCTTTCACAATTTGTAAATATATCGCAAACAGAATGTAGTATAATATTGTTTTTAATTGGATCGGTTGCAATATATTTTGGTTTGAAAATTGTTTCGAGTTGGGATCTGATTATTAATTTAATGTTGATTGTTATTGTAATCATTTTATTCTTTTGGGCAACCCAAAACATTGATTTTGACAACGTGAAAACAATAAGCTGGAACGGGTCAGCAATTTCTTACGGGGCAATACTTTATTCATTATTGGGCATAGCAGCGATACCAGAAGTTAGGAGGGTTTTTTCCAAAGACAATCAGAATAAAAATAAATATAAAAAAGCAGTTATAATTGGCACAATAATTCCTGCAATAATTTATTTAATTTTTATATTTGCAGTTGTGGGATTAGCCGGCAAAGAAACGACTCCGGACGCAATCCATGTATTAGGAAAATATGTTAGTGGCGATATTATTGTGTGGGGATCTTTGTTTGGGTTTTTAATGATATTATCGTCATTTCTTTCTTTGGGTCTGGCTCTAAAACAAACATATATATATGATTTTAAAGTTTCCAAGATAAAAGCATGGGGTCTAACTTGTTTTGTGCCGTTAATATTATTACTGATAGGTGTGTCTGATTTTATAACCATTATAGAAATAATGGGCGCAATGATCGGTGCGTTTGAAGGCACGGCCATAATATTAATGTATAACAAATTAATGAAGCCCAAAAAGGGCATAAAAGCAGTGGGAGGTATGGTCATTTTGGTGTTATTGTTGGGTTTTGCATATACACTTATATCTTTGATACAACATTAATAAACATTCATAAAATACACCGATAAAAACTGTGTAATAAGTGTGTATAAGCCACGTTAAAAGTGGATAAAGACCACTCTTCTTAGGCGGAGAAGGGGGTGCGACACGTGTTGATTGCTCAAATTGTAGCAATCACACTAACTCTCATCCCGATTGCGATCGGGACTTCGAGATTGTCTCAGTGCAAAATAAATCTCGTTTAGTATTGAGATTAAACTAAAAGGGTCAAAATCGATTGATTTTGACCCTTTTAGTTATCCACAGCTCTCCTCTGTTGACAGAGGGAATTTGTGCTATAATTATATTAGGTTAATATTTTTAGTTTCAGAGTGTAAAAAAGATTAAGGGTTTTCACGTGAATTCTTAATTAATAACGCACGCTGTGTTTTTTGTATTTAAAAATACATTCCAATAGGAATATATTTACAAAATGAAGCTAAAAATAGGTAGCCAAAAAGGAATACGAGAAGAATATATCTCACTGCAAGAAGCGGCTGAGATTTATGGTTGTACGCAGAAGAATATGGCGCTTATGGCAAGGCGCGGAAAAATAAAAGCGATTAAAATTGGAAACCATTGGGTAACGACAAAGAATTGGTTAGAAGACTATGCCGGACTAGTGAAAGATGTTGGGAGGCCAGAAAAGCCCAAGAGTTATAAATTAGAAATTAATATTTTAAATTCCGAAAAAGGCAGGATTATTAAAAAACATTTGGCAACAGCATTGATTTCTGCTGTCGCCTTTTTATCTTTAGCTTCCTGCTATTCTACTGCTAAGCCGATTGCGACTCCTCTTGTAAATTCAGTTGCCGGAAAAATAGAAAAATTTATTTCTCTAAATTCTTATGGAGCAAATAGTTTACAGTCACAAGCAATAACAGAAACAAATAAAGTTGTTGCCTCGGTATTCAATATTGACACAAAAAACGAAACGAATTCAGTGTCCGAAAAAATAATTAGAAAGATTGTTTTGGGATATACAATGACCAAAAAAGATGTAGGCAGTTTTCTAAAAGATATATTTATTGCGATTGATAAACTTCTGGACAATAGCGGAAAATTTGTAATAAATAGGACCTGTAAAACAATAAATTCAACGATAACGACGTTCACAAATACCAGAGAATTTACAGACAAAATAGTTAAGAAAATTCCTTTTTTCAGTATTATTCCATCTCCAATTGGGGATTTTGTAGTTTCTGTTCCGACCACACTTGCTAAAATTGCAAATAATTTAATTGCTTCTTTCAAATCATTTTTGCCATTTTACGCAACGTGGGACGGATTTGGTGATCAAACGGTTGTCTCGATTAAAGATCTATATAAAAAAATAAAAGAACTTCGTGAACTAATAGAGGGAAAAACTCTCTTGGTTAACGAAATAACTCAACAGATTACGATTATTAAACAAGGATCAACTACGCCAGCGCAAGAGACGACACCCATTGATATCAGTGGTCAACTTGCCGTTTTTAGAAATGAACTTCTTGCTCAATTGCTTCGGACATAACCAACGTACAAAGCAAAATAGGACAAACACTCGTAACGCAAAATAATTATTATTATTCCGAAGCGGTAGGCGCCAGCAGACTTGATGTTGTAAATAACGACATAGATTTTAACGAAGACGTAAGGATGCATAAAAATCTATCTATTGACGGAGGTCTAACGGTTCTGGGCACAGCTATATTTGGTTCGACTACAATGAGCGATATAACGGCAAATAATTTGGTATTAAATAATTTATTACTTGTTCCACACGCTTCTATTTCGG
>JBAZGP010000486.1:0-3063 GCA_041652835.1 Lutibacter sp.
GCAATGGAACTCTTGAGTACTCTCCATGGCTGGTTTTGAATATCAATGCCAATCCATCCACAATCAACACAGGGCAAAGTTCTACCATAACTACAAATGTTTACCAGGATTCAGCAGGTGGTGATCACAGTGCAGATGCAGCTATGTTCTTCAGCGGACCCCAAGTAACATTCACAACCAACCTTGGTAACGTGGGAAGTAAATCCGTAGTAGTCCAATGGGCCAATGGCCTTGCTACAGCAATCTTAAGAGCCGATGAAGGTGTTGGAATTGCCACTTTAGCCGCCGGCGATTATCAAACAGTTCAAACCACTGTAACCATCCTGGGAGCACCAGCCACATCAACATTAGTAAACGCAGCAAACACAATAGGAATGCAAGGAACCGGAACACCAATAAACTACCTAATAATGGCTCTTTTAATAGTTACGAGTGGATTATTAGTGTCCAAAAGGAGATAAACCCCCCATATCCTTTTTTTATTTTTATTAAAGATTGAGGCTGTCCCATGATTAGCTTTTTTATTTTATTTTTTTAAAAATCTTAGCTATAAAGGGTTAAATTTATATTTAAAGAACTTTAATATAATATTTATCTATTTATAGTTTTTCAGTGGTGTTTTTCATGGCTTTGAGGGAAGATCGTATTGGTCAGACTTGTTTGGTGCCTAAACGTGTGACAGATTTCATTCCAGAAAATCATATTTGTTATTTTATATCTAACCTGGCGGAAGAGTTAGATTTTAAAAAAATAGAACAAATAGAAGAAACATTAGGACAATTACCAGACAATATGCCCATTAGTGCAGATAACGGATACTATACACAAAAAACCTACAATATCTAGAAGAATACAAATTAGATGGTTATATTCCCAACAGAAAACAAGTTTATGAAACTAAACCTTAGATTAAAAAAAAAGATAAACCGTTTTCAAAGCACAATTTCAACTATGATTACGAGAATGACTTTTATATCTGTCCAAATAACAAAAAATTAACTTAACATAAGACTTATAAATATAAAAACGTTTTTATGCACCAATATTATTGTGGTGATTGTTTAAGATGCCCGGATCAACTATTATGTGTTGTTAAAGACCGAGTAAGAGTTATAACTGATTATAGTGGTGTTTTATCCAAACAAATGGCTCGTAAAATGGAAAACACCCAAGGGCAAATTAGAGTTCGCTAAACGAAAAGAAGCCGTGGAATGGCCATTTGGAAACATAAAACAAAACTTAAAATTTAACGAGTTCTACACGTGTGGTTTAGCACAAACAGAAAAAAACCTATTAGTCATTTCCCATAACATTAAAAGAATTTACAATAAAATTCAATCAAAATGTCAAGAAAATACATAAAAGAAACTGAAAAGACTACTTGATTTGATAAAAAAAATAATGAACAAATTACTAAGAAATTATAATCAGATCCGTGAGACAACCTCAATGTATAAAGTAATTATAACTGTTTTTTCTGGCTCTGGAGTGATTTAAAATGGAATTCATTGAGGTAGATTTCTCATGTTATTAATGCTTATTACAAACACCAGGGCAAATAGGAAAGTGCTAAGATAGATTGTCCAAGTGTATAACCCCAATCCAAAAATCTCATAAAGACCAATCAACACTACTATTATTGATAAAATCGCAGTTAATAAATTCCAGTTCATTTTCACACCTAAATATTTACTCTCAACCCCCCAATAACTTTACAGTCCCCATTTACTATTAAATTCCATTTACTATTAAATTCTCCCTCTACTTTCTTATTTTTCATAAAAAATACTTACTTAAACTATGTTATAATCAACAAAATTAATATAAATTATTAATCATTATAAAATATATTTATATTACACTAAATTCTTAGGTTACCTATAAATTCAGGAGGCTTAAAAACGAACATAAACTTAAAAGTTATGGGAATGCCACTGGCTATACTTGCTTTTATAGTCGTGATGTTAATTCCTATGAATGGTTTAAGCTATCCAGGTCATGCATCAATTGCATTACTTGTATTCGCCGTGATAATGTGGGCCTCTGAAGCAGTACATTTGGCTGTTACTTCCCTAATAATACTCTTCATACAACCCATAATTGGTGTTGCGAGTTTTGATAATGCTGTAATTGGTTTTGCAAACCCCATTATATTCTTAATGATTGGTGGTTTTATTATGGCAGAGGCAATCCGTAAAAGCGGATTAGCTACACGTTTAACATACGCCATGCTTAATAAGTTTGGTACCAGTCCAGATAGAAGTATTTTTGTGGCTGTATTTTCCACAGGGATTTTATCTGCCTGGATTGAAAACGTGGTGGCATTTGCAATGTTACTCCCCATAATCAAGGAAATTATTCCCTTAATGGGTGTTGACGACCCTGAAAAGGGTAAAAGTAACTTTGCAAAGGCCATGGTGCTTGGTGCGTCTTATGGTTCTCTTGCTGGTGGATTCGGTACTGAAATCGGTACTGCCCCCAACTTGATGGCTGCAGCATATACCCACATCCCATTTGCCGATTGGATGGTATTTGGATTCCCACTTGCAATTATTATGATGCTTGTCATCTGGAAACTGCTTGGCAGGATGTTCAAACCAGAAGTCGAGGGAATAGTGGGAGGTACGAAAACTATATCCAATAAAATGGAATCATTAGGCCCCATGACAGGAGTAGAAAAAAAATCATTAACCATACTCTTATTTACCATCGGATTATGGGTTACCACCGGTTTAACCGGATTAAACAGTTATTCCATTGCCTTAATTGGAGCTGTGCTTTTCTTTGTATTCAAAGTAATTGACTGGAAAGATGCACAGAATGGTGTTGACTGGGGATTGATTGTCTTTTTCGGAGGTGCATTAAGTCTTGGAGCTGCATTACTAAATACTGGTGCAGCAAGCTGGCTTATAACAGATATTGTTACTATGATGGGAAGCAATCCATCAACAATCCTAATCACGGTGGTTCTGATGATAGTTGCAGTCTGTATAACCCAGGTAATGTCTAACATTGCACTTTCAGCAATATTAATACCATTATCAGTTACACTGGCAGCAGCAC
>JBAZGP010000487.1:0-3055 GCA_041652835.1 Lutibacter sp.
CCCCTTTTTCCAATTCTAATACCCTGTTGTATTGCTCTGAGTCAAAGCCTTCCATAGGACAGGCGTCTATCTTTAAATCTGCACAAGCTGCCAATAAATTTCCCAAGGCAAGATAGGACTGGTTTTTTAGCCAATTGGTCCTTTGCTCTTGTGTTTTTTTTGATAGTTTTGTTTTCAAGTAGGTTCCATACGTCTCTAACTGTTTTATATCTATTTGCTGCGTTTTTGATTTTAAAAGGACATATTCATCAATGTATTCATCATTTACTGATGTATAGTTGCAGAATACAAAAAGATGCGAACAATCCGTAATCTGATTTTGATTATCAGAAATGGGTTTCAGTGCCTCTTTTAATTTTTGATTTTCAATAATGATAACCTTATAAAGTTGGAGCCCATAAGATGACGGAGCAAGTTGAATACTTCTCTTTATAAGCTCAAGGTCTTCTCTGGGTATCTTTCGGGTAGTGTCAAACAATTTAGTAGCATACCGCCATTCCATTTTATTTATAAATTCCATTGTACTTTTACTTTAATTGATAGGTTGTAATTAAAAAGTCTTCAGTAAACCCCATATTCTTGTATATACTTTTACCCATTGCAGAAGATTGAAGTGTTGCCAATTTTTTATTTTCGGTAATGGCTTTATTGAGCAAATAAGTCATTGCTTCCCGGGCAAAACCTTGTTTTCTGAATAATGGAACGATACCCATTCCGTGAATCCCGATGACCCCTCCTGTATCGTGCGTTATGGCCGTTCCTATTGCTTGTTGTTCTTTATAAATTAGATAAAATTGAATCTTATCTTTTGTCCTGTTGACGATTTCTTCCGTAATTCCATATCCAAAACTCTGAGGATATAGCTCTGCCCAAATTTTTGCATGATTTGGTTCAGTTACCCTTTTTAGTTCCAATCTGTTTGGTTGCTCAAACTTGTGTGTTAGTTTTAAAGACATTCCGATTTGTTCCGATTTTTCGGAAAACCCAAATTGCCCGAAAACAGAGTGTAACTTAGTATCAAGATTACTCCAACTACTTACGGATAAAGGAATGGGGCAACTTTTTATGATTTCGGCTACTTTTTCTAAAGTATCTTCGTCAACTTCCTTATTAAACCAAATTCTGTTTGGCCATTCCGAATTGGGAATCTGACAGTAGCTAAAAGACTTATTGGTAGTATATCGCTGATACGAACTACCAACAGTCTTCCATAGCGAGATTAAATTGTCAATATTCTTTTGTTTTAGATTATTCATTTATTTTGAATTGATTAAAAATATTCCTGCGATCATTGTTCCAACTCCGATTATTTTTTTTGCTGTAATAGGTTCAACAGGTAAATTTAACCAGCCGAAATGACCGGCAACAGCAGAAAATATAAGCTGTCCACATAATCCCAATGCAATCATTTTCGAAATCCCTAATTTAGGAATTGTATAATAGTATAAAGTAATGCCTGTAACACTAAACAGACCGCCTATAAACCACAGATACCAAGGGATTAGTTTAGCGGTTTGAGGGGTGGGCAACTCTTTTGAGAAAAGTAAAATAAAAATGAGGGCAAACAAAATACCGCTAATTGATTGCGAAATAGACGCCAGAATCGGCTTATTAAGCATTGAGCCTAATTGTGTACTGAAACCGGCCTGTACAGCCAGAAAAACGCCACCTAAAAAAGCTACTAAAGAAAAAAATTGTTGATTCATTGTGCAAAAATAGCCTCAGGAATCATTTTAACTTTTTACATATGTTGATGGGGTTGCATTTTTTTTTAAATCTTTTCGGATTCTACTCAACTGTGTTGATGTAATTCCTAGGTGAGATGCAATATACTGAAGAGGAACCCGCTTGTCCATATCCGGATATTCCTCTAAAAGCTTTTTATATCTTGTAGTTGCATTTTCCATCACCAAAGAAATTTCTCGCTGTTCTTTGTCTATCACCCAATTCTTTTCCAGATAAGCGATATAGAAATTTTTAAGCTCATCATTTGCATAAATGAGTTCCTTGTATTGTTTGTAATTGATATTTATGATGGTTGTGTTTTCAATGGCTTGTAAAGCAAACCCGGAAGGGACATTTAAGAGTCGGGAAACAGTTGATCCTGCAAATTGGTTTTCTAAAAAAATATTCTTGTTGTACGTATTTCCGTTTTTATCTAAAAAATAAGCAGTCATAATACCTTTGCAGATGAAATGTACATGCTTGGAAATCTCTCCGATATTTAACAACATTTCACCTTTGCGAAGTTTTTGAAAACGAACAAGATTTCTTAATAAATTAAATGATTCATCCGATATAGGATAGTAATTTCGGATGGTTTCCTTAAAATGCATCAAATAATTCTCTTCAATTTCGGTCATATTATTGTTTTTAATTGTTAGCCATGTGTGATATTTCGCACAACCGTTTATGAACCGTAGTGATTAACATACGGAAACCTTTTGGTTCGACCCCGAAAATAAAAATACAAAAAACCATAAACGGTGGCTAAACTTCGCTATGGGTTACCTTTAAAAAAAACTGATTCGATTCTTGTAGCCAGTCGCTGATGTCTGATGAATTATGTAAATATCCGAGAATGTATTTAACCAATTCCTGATTAATGGACGAAGCACTATTGTTTCCCGAAAATGCTAAAACTTTCATGTTTGCAGGCTTAGTGGTTAAAAATCTCTTGCGAAGAAGCAACTACTTTCATTACTTCAATTTTGGGCGAACCCTCCAAACCGCTGTCATCCCGTTGTTTTTGGAAAGACAGGAAAGTGGGTATTTGTAGCAATCGGCTTTGTATTTCCTCGTTTTGATAATGCGAGATATGGACAAATGTTTTTCCGTCTTCGCATAAATAGGATACATAACGAAAGTCGTTGGTGTTCATTTTTTTGAAATCAGCCATAAACAAGTTAATGTTTTCTTGGTTCTTCTGAGCGAAATCAGGTTTTACGGTGTATGTTACTTTTACGATTATCATTTTGTGTTATTTTAAACTACTTTATTAAAATCTCCATCCAAGATGGAATGTGGGAAACAGAACCCAGGAAGCTTGTTTGTA
>JBAZGP010000488.1:0-1180 GCA_041652835.1 Lutibacter sp.
ACTGAAATAAACTTAATTGAGTTGGATTATAACACAAAAGTTCCGTTTTTGAACAATTATGCTACCCCAAAAACCTTGGGTGTTGATAGAATTGCATTGGTTTCTTCAGCATTTTCAAATTACCCAAACAAAAATGTTTTAATAATTGATGCAGGAACCTGTATTACTTATGATTTCATTAATCATGAAGGCAATTATTATGGTGGTGCAATTTCACCGGGAATTGAAATGCGTTATAAAGCCTTACATGTTTTTACTGAAAAACTGCCATTATTAAGGCCTGAACTTATGTATCAACTGGTTGGAGATTCAACAGAGACAAGTATTCATTCGGGTATCTTAAATGGTGTTATAGGGGAAATTGATAGTATTGTTGAAAAGTATAGAAAAAAAAATACCGATTTAACAGTTGTTTTAACAGGAGGAGACGTAAATTTCTTGTCAAATAGATTAAAAAATAGCATATTTGCCAATCCTAATTTTTTGTTAGAAGGATTGAACACAATTTTGACCTATAATTTATAATAAATGATAAAAAAAATAATAGTAGTAATAACTCTATTTGTATCGATTGTCGGTTTTTCTCAAAAAAATAGCATATCACCTTATTCTTTTTTCGGAATTGGAGATAAAAATAACGCGAGTACAGTTGAACAGTTAAGTATGGGAGGCGTAGGAGTTGGTTTAAACGAGAGTTATCGATTAAATTTTTTAAATCCGGCAGCCAATGCGTCTTTAAAATTTACTGTCTATTCTCTCGCTATAGAAAATTTAAATATTTCTGTAGAGGATAGCAATAGTAAACAAAGTGCATCTACAACCTATCTTTCTTATTTGGCTTTAGGATTTCCTTTAGGTAAAAAAACAGGGATAGCAATAGGGTTGCTACCAAATTCCTCAGTGGGATATTCATTGATTTCTAATGTTTATGATTCCGAAAATAATCTTTCAGAAGTTACAAAATATTCAGGTGACGGTGGAACAAATAAAATATTTTTAAGTGTAGGTCACAAACTATTTAAAAATTTTAGTGTAGGTTTACAAGGAAATTATATCTTTGGAAAAGTTGAAAATAGTATCATCAATCAGGCAAAAAACACCTCATTAGCAACAAAATATCAAACATCTTATAATGTGGATGGGTTTTCAGTTAACGCAGGTTTTCAATATAAAGCAAAAA
>JBAZGP010000488.1:1190-3022 GCA_041652835.1 Lutibacter sp.
TGATAAAACAGATTTTCTTTTTGGGGGAAATTTTGACTTAAACAATGAAATTGAAGCTACGGGTGATGAATATTTATATTCAGTTTTATTAGGAACATATGAATCACCACGTGATACAACTTTCAGTGCAAAAAATAGAGAGTTTTTAAAATCTCCGCTAAAAACAACATTAGGACTTGGTCTTGGAAAAGAAAATAAATGGTATGCAGGTGTTGATTACAGCTTTCAAAATGCATTAGAATTGAAAGGAGGAATTTTTAGGAATCATTCAAAAATTAATTACGATAAATACAGTAAAGTAGCAGTGGGTGGTTTTTATACTCCAAAATTTAATTCAATTACAAGTTATTGGGATCGAGTCACATATAGGGCCGGATTTAAATATGAAAATACCGGATTGCAGGTTGACCCATCAGGGAATGGCAACGATTTCACAGCCATTGATGATTTTGGCATATCTTTTGGAGTAGGGTTGCCAATGAGTAGGCAATTGTCTAATTTAAATCTCGGATTTGAGATTGGAAAAAGAGGACAAACAGCTAATGGTCTAATTCAAGAAAATTATGTTAATTTCAGATTGGGCCTTTCATTAAACGATAAATGGTTTAAAAAATTAGAAATATTTTAATTATTAAAAGAGTAAAAAGAGTAAAACGATGAAACAAGTGAGACAAATTTTAGCATTATTATTATTTATAGTTTCAGCCCCGGTTGTTTTTTCACAGGCTGATGAAGAGTGTATTGTAAAATATAATCTGTTTAAGGGTGATTACAGCGCAGGCAAATATGATGTAGCTTATGACAACTGGCTTTGGACTATGGACCACTGCCCAACGCTTACCGTAAATATTTATAAATTGGGTATTAAAATTGCCGAAGACCGTTACGATAAAGCCACTACTGAAGCTGATAAAGCTGCTGCTATAAAACTTATTGAAAGAGTTTACACACAAAGATTGGAGAATTTTCCCCAAGATTTAGCTAGAGTATATAGTGATTTTGCAACTTTTAAAGATGCTCATGGCGCTTCAGAAAATGAAGTATTTGTTTTATTGGAAAAATGCTTTAAATCGGACCCTACTGAAATGTCTCCAACTAATATTTACAGATATTTTGATATTATATTAAATAAATATAAAGACACAAATCCGCAAATTGTATTTGATACTTATGATGAAGTAGGTGATGGTATTGAATTAAAAAGAGATGAATACTCAAAACAATTGGATGTTATTGCTGCAAAAGATTCAACAACTTTAAGTGATAAGGATAAAAGGAGCAAAATAGCCATTGAACAAACTTTAAGCAATATAGAACTTGTTGAAGCAGGGTTAGATGCAAAATTAGCTGCAATCTCTACTTGTGATAATTTAATTCCGTTGAATAAAAAGTACTTTGAAGAAAATAAAAAGAATGGCGTTTGGTTGAAGAGAGCTGTTTCCAGAATGTATAATAAAGAGTGTACCGATGATCCTTTTTATGATGTATTGGTTGAAGCCTACGTTCATGCAGATCCTTCTCCACAGGCATCAGTATTTTATGCTGGTATTTTAATGAAAAATGGCGAAACCAACAAAGCCATGGAGTATTTTAAAAAAGCAATAGATCAAGAAACGGATTCTTATAACAGAGCAAAGTATGCATTAAGAGTTGCTGAAATATTAAGAAAAAAAGGAAGATTAGAAGAAGCAAGAACCTATGCCTATAAAACGCTTGAATTCCAGCCAACAATGGGAAAAGCCTATTTATTAGTTGCAAGTATGTATGCTGCAAGCGCCAACTCCTGTGGGGATGATGTAGTTTCTAAAAGAATGGTTTATGTTGCAGCTTTA
>JBAZGP010000489.1:0-3021 GCA_041652835.1 Lutibacter sp.
AACCACTTAGTTTAAGAGCATCAAACATATATGGAAAAAACACTACGTGGTGTACATCCGCAAATACTAATAACCGTTTTGTTGAGTACGCCAGTTCTGGAACTTTAATGTATTTTATTTGGAAACATGAACCAGACGAGCTAAAACCTGAATGGAGAAAAATTGCTTTTAGCAAGAAGAACTGGCAAGAAGAAGGAAGACCTTGGGATTCTACCGATAAGCAACTTAGCGCACAAGATATCTTTAAAAATTATAAACTGATTGGTCAGGATATTATGGATATCATTGAGGAAGAATTTGACCTGAACATACCAAACCTTTTAATGAAAAAAAATGATGATGGTGAAATTTTACTGGAAAAAGATTTTTTTGCCGATCCTGAATACTTTAAAATAAAATCAAATATAGAAGCATATATTTTATCCTTACAACCTAATCAGAAAAAAACAATACAAACCTTTAAAATCACACCCAGCGAAAAAAAGGACATAGAAGAATCATTGATAAGTGATATATTTTCTACCGACGCCCCAAGGATTAACATTATCGGCGCAAATGCCATATTTAATAGGACAGAAAGCGGAACTGACCCGCCGCCTATACAAGCACAAGTTATGCGAGAAGCCATTAGAGAATATACAAATAATTTACTGTTAGATGATGATACTCTTACAAAACAAGTGGAATTAAAAACTCATATAATAAAAGAAACAACAAACGAAACGGAAATTCTTAAAAAAGATATTGATTTACCTTTATAATTGAAAACGAATCAATTAAAAAATTAATTTATTCGTTTCAGGATATAGTAAATCTTTGATATATTATAGAATAGATCGCACAAATAACTAATATTTTTTTTTAGTTAATAAGTTCTCATTGACCCACGGGCTTTGGTTGAAATATTTTGAATGTCATATTCAGTCGTATTAAACGCTTCCTTAATTTTATTTTTAGCATCCTCCAATAATGCGTTAAAATACGTCCGATCATCCATCTGATCCAATTCAACATCTGATATCGTATTTGCTTCTGTCAGAATACTAACTTCTATGGTATACCAGTTTCTGCCTATGTCTTCTCCTTCGCCAATATTAACACGGGTTTGTTGTGCCAAAAATTCCTGTTCTTTTAAGTTTTGACGTAACCACATTTCTTTTATGAATTTATGCTGATTTTCTGTTATTTTAATTCTCATTTTATAAAAAGTGAATTAGTTGATGTTTAGTCAATTTTATTTTTGATTTTTGCTCCCAATTGCATAATTTATGCTTGATAATGAAAGCCATAATTATTTTGCAACATACCAGCCCAAATGTAGTAAAAAATAAACCAGATAATAAATGTTGCAAAATTTCAAACGTCGGAATAATACAATGTAAAAACGATAAAATTAAAAATGGTAACGCTATTATGTATATTAAAGTCGACACAATTTTACTCACCTTACAACAAATTTTAACGTGTGCCATTTTTTTGCGGTGCTAATTAATATTTTTATTCTAATTATAAATATACTCATGCTAACCAAAATTTTTATTTGATTTGCTGTTTTATTGGTTACTAAAGTATTTATAGTTGAAATAATAAATACTTAAAATTTATGATATGACGGAAATTATATGGGCGTTCGCTATTTTATGCGCACTTCATTATATTGCCGATTTTTTTATTCAAGTGTATGCATGGAAAAAAAGCGCAAAATGGATTCGTAACTTAATTGTGCACACAATAGCCTATATTTTTGTTATTATTCTTGGCATAGTCGTAATCGGTGCGGCGTTTCCAGCACTAAACATAGAATATGGTAACATCATTGCTTTTATTAGCATAAATGCTGTGCTACATTTTATTACAGACTTTTTTACAAAAAAACTTGGTAAAATATTGCACCATTATAATGAAATGACGGCGTTTATAAATGTGGTTGCCTTAGATCAATGTATACATTATATCACGCTAATTATTACTTTTGGCTTATTTTTTCTGTAATTTGATTGCCAATAAACTATTTATAGAAAAATAGGATATGAAATTATCTGAAGTAGCAATAAAAGGTAAATATAAGTTATATGCTTATTTTGAAAATAGCGACCACGTGGGCATTAAAGTAGGCAACGATTTAAATGAACTGATTCAGATGGCAATGCAACACCAATCAATTCGTTTTGAAATTTTTAAGAATACGGATATTTATGATTTTGGTGATAAAGCTGAAAACTTAATTGTATGGTTTGATGGAACAGATGAAGGTCGTTGGGCTGATTTAGCAACATTTGACCCTGAAATTGCTAAGAAAAAATTACCAATACTGACATCCAAAATGGTTCACACCCCGTTTGGCGGGTATAGTCTAAATGAAATAAACAGTAAAGCAACAAAAAAAATGAAACTTAAATCGCTTGTCGATGAAAAAGCCGTTAGCAAAAAACAACAAAAATTCTTTGGAATGGTTCATGCTGCGCAAAAAGGTGAAAAACCAGCATCCCCAAAAGTTGCAAAAGTAGCCAAATCAATTAGCAAATCCGACGCAGAAGATTTTGCTTCGACCAAACATAAGGGCTTACCAGAAAAAGTTACCGAAGGTTTTTCTGAAAACTTTGCCGTTGGACAGAAAATTAAAATTGCTGATCTTTCAGGCGTAGATTCAAACAAAACTGGAACTATTGTTAGCCCAAAAGAAGTTAAAACTAACGGGCAAGGAGTTCCAACAAATATACAAGGTGCATATAAACCTGTTGATTGGAATAAAGAAGCTGCCGTTAGATTAGACGATGGTGAACTTATTACTATGTTCAAAAATAGACTTAGCCCTGTGGCTAATACATTGGAAGAAAAATGGGATATCGATGTTGAAATTAAAAATACTGGCGAAAATACCAAACAATCAGTTGGTGAATTAAAAGCCCAATTGAATAATTTGAAAAAGAAAAGCGAAAAATATCAGGATAAAGATAAACCCGTGCCAGAAGATATAAAAAAGAAAGAACATCAGAAGAATTTTGCCATACGCGCCAAACA
>JBAZGP010000490.1:0-3016 GCA_041652835.1 Lutibacter sp.
TAAACCTATAAAACCAATAATTGCAAAAAATAATTCCCAATATCCAACGAAACAAGATAATGCGAAACTAGTTTCAGTTACTATTTCTGTTGGTATTTCAGGCATTTTATTCTTCAGGATTAATTACTAATTCACCATATTTTTTTTCAAATTCTTCTATTTTTTCTTTTAATTTAAGCATAAGACGTTTAGCGTGCTTAGGGGAAAAGGCAAATTGGCTATCAACCACGTCCCCAGTTTGAAAAGAAAGTAAAAAAGCCTCTTCATTGTAATTAATGAAAGCCCTATTGCAGAAAAAATGCCTAGATTCACTTACTTTTACCTCGATATCATTCCCATTACTAACTACATCTTTATCTTTTTTACCCATAATAAAAATATTTAAAAAATATCACACACATATTATCACCATAGATTAAATTTGCAAACAAGCGCAGTTACCATTATACTTCCGGTGCAACCCATATCATCGGATTTTTAACGTACTACGCCAATTCAAACAAGAAGCGGGGTTATCTCCTGCCACTTGAATTGGCTCGCAAGAGTCCGTTGATGTGGGTTGCCAGTGAGGTAACCCCACTTTTATGAAACAGAATAACTGCGCTTGCATTACTGGACTGTTAATAGCTATATTTGTCTTAGGATTATTGATAGCGTCCTTCCGCTAACAGCGTTTATAAGGCTGATTACAGCCCAAATCAAGATTACTTGACTTCTTATAAACGCATACGTTATATTCATAACATTAATTATATGATCCTCAACCAACGCAATCCTCAATACGCTCCGCTTCGTCTCGGTAACACAAACGTTACCTTTAACGGGTATGGATGTACCACCTGCGCGATACAGGCAGGGATTTTTAAAGTGACGGGGAAACAGATACCTATTCCGGAATTGGTGAAGAATATCGTATACACCGACAAGAAACACTATCCGAAACACAAAGAGGGAAAAATAGTATGGAATGCCACGGATTGGTCACGATGGGGTATAAAATTCCTTGGAAGGTTTTACGGATGTCCGGTAAGGGAAGTAAATGACGGGCAATTCCGTGTGCTTAACGTGGACAAAGAGACTCACTGGGTGAGACAGGATTATTTCGGAAACCCTATCACTTCAGCCTCAGATCCGTGGGGGAGAAGGATAAAGGATAAATACGGGTACACGAGACTGCTGAAAACATCATCTATAAACGGATTCGCTTTATTTTCTAAGATTTAAAAAAATAAAGGAATCATATATTTGATTCATTAAATAATGAACCTACAAAAACTAATACTGATAAAAATAATATATAAATCATTTTTTTAATGTTTTTTTAAAATATCTTTAATGGTCTTAGTATTTATTTCATCATCATTTTTAATAAAACGTTTTCCTAAAAATGGAATTTTTTTGTTTATCTCGCTTGCTTTTAATAGCATATTCGCGAAATTGCCTGACATAGATAATTTTTTAGCACCAATTAACGCTAAAGCCCTAGGGTCAAAAACTGCAGCGAACATACCAATATTGTCGGTAAGGCTTAGCAGATTATTTCTTTCTGCGATAGGGACTCTTCTTAACAAAGCATTTTGTATTGGGATTAAATCTGATAACTCCTTATTTATAGCCTTAATCTCATCTCCTCCTTTTTGTTCAATAGCAGTTTTTAGTTTGTTATAAAATGTATTATAAACCTTTTCTACTGCAGAAGCGTCAGGATCGGCGGAACCAAAAACCCATGCACCCTTTGTCCCTGCTCCACGTTTAATGTTTGTAGCAATATCAAGATTAGCTTTCATGTTCGGAGCTACGCTATCAATCTCTTTTGCAAGATTTCCTAAAACTCTATTTATACCTTCATTATTTCCAAAGTTTTTTGCCTTACTACTTGTTAATGATTCCATAGTCTGATAATAAATATCATCCAAATCGACTATTTCATCACTAGCTCCTAAGACATTTTTAAGCCTATTTGACAATGAATTCATCTTTGAAGCCGTCTTTGTAAGCATTGCATTTAATGAACCTCCAAGGTTGTATTTTTGAATATTCTCTACCTTAAATCCATCTTTAATATCTGATATTGATGGTTTAATAATTGATTGTTGTATTTTTCTTCCAGTACCTTCTAGCACCTTACCTCCAATTTTTGTTACTAATGGAAAAGCGGCGGCGATAATCGCATTTACTTTAGCGGAATCATCAAATTGTCCCTTTTGCATTGCGGTTTGACTAGCGGCTAAACCTGCCTCTGTTGCCATTTTGGAAGCCATAGGCAATGTTTTACTTAAAAAAGACGGTAGTTTTGTCGTTGCTTTTTGTGTTGCACTAGCTATTTTTGATGAAGTTGTACCCGGTATAAGGAATTCGGCTATTTGCTCCATTCCAAAACCTATTTTTTCTCCAGTATTAGTAGGGGTAGTAAGCTTGTCGGGAATTTTTGCTATTTCAGGCTCTTTATTGCCAAAATTAGGAGTAATAGCTCTAAGCCCCCTTTGCCCTAATTCAGACATACCGCTTATTGTTGAAGCAACACCCTTTAATGCTCCTACTGTTGGGCTTATAAGTTCATTGAACCCTCTTTGAAAATTTTCACCCATTGAAGGTTTATTTTCTTGTTGCTGAGTAACTGATTGTCTAGGAGTGATAGCTTGTGTTTGTGGTTGAGATTTAATTTTATTCCAAACTTCCTCAACATCTTGTGGAGTTGGATTGCCATCAAATTTTACTTTCATTCCATTTTTAAATTGAATTGTAGGCATTTAATCAGGTATTATAGTATAATTTATTCCGCTAGAAGTTTTACCAGAATTTGTATTTTGTCCTATTTCTTGTCCTGAACTTTGTCCAAGAAGTGAATCAGCAGTATTCTTTATATCTAAGTACATATCTGCATATCCGCTAACATCACGCCCACCTCCAGCTTGTGATTTTAACTTATTTTCAACAGCTCTCTGTACCGTTCTTATGGTAATACCAAGAACAGCCCTTTGAACATCTTCCGTAGAAGTAGAGTTGGTAAAGTCTG
>JBAZGP010000491.1:0-3014 GCA_041652835.1 Lutibacter sp.
CAAAAGATTTCTTTCAATTAAAAGAAAAAGGCCTTGACGAGCATTTCACTACTCGCTATACCGGCAAGAAGAAATGGTGGTCAATAAGCAAAGAGTCAAAGCACTTTCTCTTTGGTGTAGCCGTTGGTGCTATCGGTCTGTTTGGAGTTCTGGTTTGGATTTCAATTTTATATCAATAATTTGTAATTATAAATAAATATGTCTTTCCACGACTTTATCATAAAAGAAGTAGAGAACGACTTGAAAGAGTCCGGCGTTGAGAAAGGCAAGATTAAGAAACTGGCGGAGTTATTGTGGAAGAGAAAGATGTTTAGGAAGTGGACACCAGTTATAAAATTGGAGTTTATAAAGAAATACAGAAAACAATTTAGAGATTTATTTAACAAATAGAAGTTTTATACCACGAAGGGAGATAATGCTTTCGTGGTTATAAGATTTTTAACTAAATAAAATTTATGAGCAAAACCGAAAAAATGTATTTAGTTATTTTATTAATATCGTTAAATAATCTTTATTCTTATCACGACATAATAATAAAGTATATTTGTATTTTTTTAATTATTCTTATTTCATTGTGCTTTATACTAAAAAAATAACTTAATTTAACCCCTCTTAAAAAGGGGAGATAAAAATATGTTCAACTGTGCTTTATGTTCCAAACCAGTCAAAGATAAAGGTTCGGGCTTCCGCTTCTTTGTGGAGTTTGAACAGAAATGTTATTTCAGTTTAAAATCTAAAAAACCTTTAATAGGTTTAGCAACTCATCAAATAAGAATTTGCTCAAAATGTTTGAAAAAGGATTATCAAATCATAAAAATATGACCGATAGTAAAAAAGAGAAAAAAGAGTTAGACGCTTTGTGGTCTAAGCTTGTCAAACTCCGCGCCGGAGATAAGTGTGAATACTGCTCTCGCAAGGACACGCTGAACTCCCACCATATCTATTCTCGTTCAAACCCAGCGGTCAGGTGGGATGAAAGGAATGGTGCTTGTCTTTGTGTGGCACACCATACATTCTCTTCTTCTTTTTCCGCTCACAAAACACCGATTGAGTTCGTTGAGTGGCTGAAAGAGAAGAGGGGTGAAACTTGGTATCAAACACTCCGTCTGATAGCTTTCCAGACAAAGAATAAGGTAGATAAAAAACTTCTTAAATTATATCTAGAAAATGAAATTGAAAAACTAATATAAAAGGTCGTTTAACATATTTTATAAACTAATTTTAAATGTATGAAAAAGATTTTATTTTTAGCGGTAATGGCCGTAGGAGCTCTCGGGCTATTAGCGCAAACAGTCAAAGCGGAAACATTAACCTGCCCTGTGGGTTATTCCGTTCAAAGTGTGTTAGTCAGCGAAGCAGTTCCGGCCGTTCCAGGCGTGAACTGGCACCGTGATTGCACTTTCAGTTGGCACGGAATGTGTCTTGGTTGGACTCCCTATCATTGGGAAGTTGAACCAGTGGCAGAAGTTCCGGCGGTCTATGAAGACCAATGCGTGCGTGGTGATGAACCAGGCAAACCGTCCTGCCCGTCCAATGCTTTCAATGAATACACTTGGGACGAAGCGAGTTTCTCTTGGAAAGGCCAGTGCAAAAACAAGGGCGGTGCTTCTGATGTCCAAACAGCACCACAAATCGCCCAGGGTTCAGTTAGAGTCAATGGCAGAGTCGTGAGTTTCCTAGCTTCTGATTTCTCAACCGGCGGAGTATTACTTCGTCCAGATAGTGAAACCGTGGACACCTTTGCGATTGATTCGTACAGCCATCAGCATACTTGGTATTTGCCAAAGTTTGTTGGCAACTTAGCAGGTATGGATTACTATGGTGCGGACAATGACTATGGCTATAAGTGGAATATCAAGGACAATTCGCTTGCCACTTTCCACCAGATTATTATTCCGAAGTATGTTCCGAACGGTGAGTATTTTATGAGGATTTATTTTAATAAACCGAATAGCAATGCCACCGTGTTTTCAATGGAGCAGAAGGTAGTCATTTATTAGTTTCCTTATACAACTGGGCTAATCAGCCCAGTAATAAGCAAATTAACTCCCCAATTTCCTTTCCTCACACGAAGAGCATGGCGTGTTCGGGCATAAACGCCTTTGATGGCATTAACGCCCTTGGGGAAAGGTAGTTGGGGAATTAAAAAACCGCCGGTAAAGGCGGTCTTTTGTTTTCCAGAGAATTATTTTTGTCCAGCCAAACCTTTCAATGTGGCAAGATTTTTATTTATCTGCTTGCTTATCTCGCCAAGCACCAAACCTATAACAGCAATCACGGTTGGCGGTAAATTGACAACATTCAAATTGTCAATTAAGAAAGCCACCACGATGGCCAGTCCCATCATCAGCACGCGCCAGCCCAGTGATTTCAACCTTGAAATTAATTGTTCTTTTGAAATTGTGAGGATAGACATATTATTTTTTTCCTTTCTTTTTCCCAAATAGCCCGACGAGCCAAGCTATAAGTGAGGAAAAGGGATTAGTATAAGGTTCTATTTTAGTTGATGTTTCCAAATCTTTTGGTAAAACATCATATTGTGGAAAGTAAGCGTCTCCAATTTCTTCATCGGGCAGGGTAGAGACAAAACCCATTCTTTTCATAGTCGCCCAAGTATCTTCGTCTTTAATGTGTAGCAGTTCTTTTGGATTTGTTATTCCGACCATATACACGGGCGGTGCTACGAATTTTATTGTTTTTATAACGCCTTTTTTTTTAGGTTCTGTTTCTTGCGGAACATCTTTTATAACATAGCGAATTCCGTAGTCCATAAAAATGTAATCATCAGCCATTACCTTTTGAAATGGCTCGTAAGAGTCCATCAGCTTTTGATTAGCCGGTGGTTTAATTCGGCAGATGGCGTGGTTAATTTGGTTGGGAGTTCTGACATAAACTCCATTATTGGTTCCATTCCAAGCGTGGCAAGCGCCGGCAAGGGGAGAAACCTTTAAGCCCTCCTTTGGTTCATAAACCATTTCATAGTTAATTTGAAATCTCTTTAAGAACTCTTGACC
>JBAZGP010000492.1:0-3008 GCA_041652835.1 Lutibacter sp.
AGGACAGAAATTACACTTTCGGTTACAGGGATTGGCCACATTGATTGTGAACTGAAATTTTAAAAAAGAAAATCCGTTTGCCAATTTGTAAATGAATAACTTAAACTTGTTTGGTGGTTTTTTCATATATCCTTTTTTACTTCATAAATCCTAAAATTCCAACAGAATATACTCCTTGCCATCGACCTCCAGGTGGATTCCCCACGAAAGATTCTTAACAAGGGTCTTACTCCTATAAAAAATGCTTTCCAATTTGCAACAAAGAATATTTTTTTCTGTCTTACTACGTGAAGTCCAAGCGGATTCAATATCCACTTAATGAAATGATCCCGATCGACCTCGAAATAATGCTCTTTTCCCCACAGCCACCTTGCGTTTTCAGGAAGATTCACATAGATTGATCCGTCGTCGGCCAGGGCGTTTTTTAGTTGTTTCATTACCCACAATAAGTCTTGGATATGCTCTAAAACGTCAAAGGCAAAAATATAATCTATGTCCTTTTCGTTCAGGGTGTCGAAGTTCAAATCTTCCGTGTCCCATTGTTTCACGTTAAGGTTTAACCTCATTTTAAGGTATTCCATCCTGGGATTGCGTTCTCCAACGTCAAGACAGGTAGGATTTGGTTTTAACCGCAAAAACGGTATAACCTTTCCGTCAATGTATCTTCGTATTCTTTTTTCGTTTACCGCAAAGAGTTCGTCTTTTGTCTGATAACCGGGTCTTTTTGGATCATCCATTGTTTTTGTTTTTAAATTTATCATATTCAGTAACTAAAAACCGGGACAGTTCGCCCATGTCTGGATTATGGGTTGAGTGATAGTACGGTATTCTCCATTTCTCACACTCCATTATCAATCGGGGTGATCCGTCGTGACGGTTTGGCCTTATATAAACATCTACATAGGGGACTATCTTTTCCATGTCTGCTGTCCCGTCAACGCACAACCAATTAAATCCGGGGTAGGTCTCGATAAGTTTTTGTATAATGTCCTGTCCGTACACCCAATAAACGTACTTTTTGTTATACCTCTTTTTGGGGTAATAGTACATAACGGTAAATCGGTCGTGTTTAACTTTTTCAACAGGTTTTGCGTACTTTACCTTGTCCGGCACAACCCTTGTCTTTGCACTGCGTTTAAACTCTTTTATAAACCCACAAGGTATTCCCCATCAACCCAATACTCCTGAATAAACGGCCTTAGCAGCCATGCCCGAATCTTTATAAACGTGATATATGGAATCTTTTTAAGGTCTGTCGGGAAAGTCTTTACTAACCACCTTGCCTGACTGCCAACGTAGTAAGATATTATCTTCATCTTTTATTCCATTTTCCAAGTGAAGCGGAAGTAATGTCCCTGAAAAACCTGTAAATAAGGTATATTAAAGTTGACGGTTTACATCCGTATCTTAAAACGAACCATAGTTTTATCCATGAATAACCAAATACAAGTTTTAACTTCTTGCGTTTGGATCGGGTTTGGGTAAAACTCTCCGGTAACTTTGACCAGACAGCCGAATAAGAATCAATGTAGCGAAGGTTGCAGTGTTTTACAAAGGTAAGGACAATAGGTAAGTCCCATACAAACATACCCCATTTGATAAACTTTTCAAACTTCACAAATTTGTCAAAGTATCTTTTCCGAATCATCATCGAGGGGGAGTGTATCTCCGCTCTTCCACGAAGTATGTCGTCAAAGGTAAGGTGAGAATCCAGGTAATTCGATGAATGACCCATAAGATACCGTTGATAACCGATTTCAGTATATGTTTTTGTGTAGCAAATCCCACAATCCTGGTTTGAATCCATGTAGTCAACCTGTTTCTGCAATTTGTTAACATCACAAAAGTAATCGTCTGAATCGCAGATTGCAAGATATTCTCCCTTGCAAAATCGAAATCCATCCCGATAGGTTTTCATTATTCCCTGGTGTTTGAATAGGGCAATTAAAAAATTTCTCATTCCCTTATAATAGCAAAGGGCTATTGAGTTATTTTCATAACTTCTTAAAAATTCTTCCGAACCATCCGTACTCCCGTCGTCAACAACGATAATTTCATAAGGGAACGATGTTGCCTGACACAAAACGCTTTCAATGGCACGTTTTAAGGTTGGTGCGTTGTTGTAGTTGACAATAAGGACGGAGACCTTATATTTCATATTTTTGCAGAACCGCATGCGTGTCTTAAATCGGTAAATTCCGAATAACTGAACCATTGTTCGGAAACGACTTCTTCTGTTTTTCCAGACTCGTCTGGCACTTCGTGTTTGAATGTTATTTTTATCAGGCTCGATGTTGAAAAATGTTCTATCTCAACAGAACCAATACTTATTTTTTTAAATCCACTCATGGTTATTGAATTTGAAACAGTTTATCCAGAAATTCTTTCGGTAATATTTTAAAGGCTTTATGTACGGCTTCTTCGGAAAAGACAATGCCAAAAGATGAATCAAGAGCAGAGAAGTTACCGCTTGCATACTTCTTTTTCCCATGAATAAACTCAATATAAAATTTGTATTGGTGAGCATATTCCCAATCCGGTTCCCAATCTCCGTTAAGTTCTTTGGCAAACCAACGGTAAAAGTCTATTAGGGTAGCCCAACCACATTTATTAAAGTTTATTTTAGGGACACCATTAAGGTTTTCTTCAAAATACTGATTCCAGTACCAATCGAAGTCTTTTTTTTCTTCGATCTTTTCGATTGTGGTATGAACCTGACCGTCAATGATCTCGGATTTGGTTATTTTGTACCCACTTTTCGGGACTGTAATTATTTTATCTATTATTTTTTCCATTGTTACTTATTTTTTTCCCAGAACATTAATTTACTTTGTTTCTTAACTGGTTTTTTATTGAAGATTTCGTCATACTTTTTGTTGATAGTATGTTCATCAACTGCGAATCTTTTAAAATTCAGTTCTTCCTGTTTTTTCTTGATTAACAGTTGAACATCCCGGTTACATTGTTGGATGAATCTTTGTTCCTGTTCCTTGTATTCATAGATCAGG
>JBAZGP010000493.1:0-3001 GCA_041652835.1 Lutibacter sp.
TCTTCGCTCATTTTACATCATCAACCTTATCGGAATTTTTTACCAGTTCATATCCTTGAAAATATTTTCCGTCTTTTACACCACGCCATACTTTATAAGTTTTTCCGACTTCTAAATCAATAGTCCTTTCAAGGAAAAATGTATTATCATATTTATCCCTTATTTGAGTTGTATTATTATATTGAGCAACGTAAGAAACTGTTAATACCTTTTCGTATTTTTCATTACCATTACAGGCGGTGGTTATAAATAAAATCAAAATTATTAAAGGGATTGCCAACCATTTTTTATTTTCCAAATTGAATTTGCTCCTAGTTTTTCTTTCTAAACATAAACCATAATACGATTGCTACTCCAATAGCCATTACCAACGGATTTTTTAAAAAGCCCTGCGTATCAAATCCGCCACTAGAAGTACAGGAAGTTAAAATCAAAAGTAGCGTAAGGATTAAAATCAGGAGCAAAAACTTTTTTAAATTTATGTGCTTCATGATTCCTTATTATATTACATAGTTAGGTGGCTTTGCAATTTTTGCCACAAAATCTTAGTCATCGTCATCCAAGTCAGCATCAAATTTTTCGGCGGCTTCTCTTACATTATTATCAAATTTGGTTGCTACTCTATCAAGTTCTGCATCAAATTCCTCTGCACCTTTTTCTAAATCCTCAAACCATTTTGCATTCACTTTTTTCACTCCAAATTTTCATTTAACTACAATATTATACACAAATTACCTTGATGAAACTCGAAACCAATTTCCTTTTCGTTCAATCTTTTTTCAAGTAAGCCTTTATCAGCAAGCGAAAGACAATAGGAAATTATTGCATTGTCTAAATTTATTTTTGCCTTTCTTTTTGAATTGCCGTAAGTTTCAATTTCTAATTTATCATAGAATGCTACATAAACACCAAATTCTTTTTCAATTTCAATTCGAGGTTTTGTAGCCCATTTAATTTCCAAATTTTTCACTCCAATTTTTATTTCACAAATATATCATAGCACAGATTTTGAAGTGTGTCAATAGGTTGTTGACAAAGTTATTTAGTTGTGCTACTATAATAATATGAAAAGGACTTTGAAAGAATTGCGTGAACTCAACTGTATGACACAAGCGGATGTTGTAGAGCATATCGGTGGAAGCCGGACTAACTATTCTAAAATAGAAAACCGGCATCAAAAACCACGACTACATTATAGAAAAAAACTAGCCGACTTGTTTAAGGTTAAACCTAGTGAGATAGAATTTTAAAAGAGGTGCAAATGGAAAAGATAAATTATGAACGTGATGATTTGAAAATTCAAAGTCAAAAAATTATTGAAAATATACGTAAATATGCAAAGGACAACAAGTGGTTAATTGTAAAAGATGATGAGGATCGTAGCTTTACTTGTTTAACCCCTATAGGAAATGTATTATCCGTTTATTTAGATGATGAAGGTAATATTAATATTGATAATTCTGTGGGGGATTTTAAAATAGAATAAGAGGTGTAAAATGGTAGATAATTATCAACGTTAGTTTTCTAAATCCCTTAAATTTATTCATGGGGATACAGAAAACTTAGCCTGAAAAGGCTATTGACATTTACTATAAAGTATGTTAAAGTGAAAGTATGGGTGAACAATGGTCAAAGTGTAAAACGGATTTAGAGCAACTACGAATAGACATTCATAATATGTCGTGTCGAAGTAATTTGTATAAATTACTTGAAAAAGAGTTAAGCGAATTAGGATATTGGAAACAAAGAGCAAGGTGGTATCCAAAAGGATTTGTAAAGCGTAAAAATGAGAAAAACATATAAGTATAGAATTTACGCAAGAGAACAAACCATAACCAAGGCTGAAAATTGGTTAGGCTTATGTTGTGATTTATACAACGCATGTTTAGATCAACGGATTTCAGTTTATCGTTCAAAACGTGAAAATACATCAGGATTTGATCAAGCGAATGAATTGCGAGATATAAAAGATAAAATACCAGAATATAAGTTAATAAACTCGCAGGTTTTACAAGGTGTAACGGAACGATTGCACAAAGCGTACCAAAACTTTTTCAGGCGGGTACAAAAAGGTGGAGAAAAGCCGGGTTTTCCACGGTTCAAAAGCAAGTCAAGATACGATAGTTTTACGCTCAAAAATACGAGTTGGAAACTTGAGGGACGTTATCTTTGGATTAAAAATGTCGGGCGATTTAAAATGAAACTTTCACGACCAATTCAGGGCGTAATTAAAACCATCATGATTCAAAGAACGTCAACGGGAAAATGGTACGCCTCATTTTCGTGTGATAATGTGTCTGAAAAACGGTTAGACCCGAACGATAAAACAATCGGATTGGATATGGGCATAAAATCGTATCTAACTGATAGTGAAGGCAATCATGTTGAAAATCCGAAGTGGTTAAAACAAAATCAAAAGGATTTACGAGTAAAACAACGTAAACTTTCAAGGCGCAAAAAAGGTTCAAAACGTAGAGTAAAGGCCAGAATTTTAGTTGCTAAAGCACATGAAAAAGTTAGAAATCAACGGTTAGATTTTCAACATAAGTTAGCCAATGAGTACATAAAAAAGTATGGCAAGATAGTTATTGAAGATTTAGCAATACAAAACATGGTAAAAAATCATAAATTAGCTAAATCAATTAGTGATTGTGCATGGGGACAATTTTTTCAATTATTAAAATACAAAGCGGAAGAAGCTGGTAGGGAGATAATTGAAAATTATCGTTTTAGTCCAACAAGTAAAGCGTGTAATGCATGTGGAGAAATTAATAACAACTTAAAATTAAGTGATAGACAATGGGTATGCTTAAAATGCGGAGCATTACACGATAGGGACTTAAACGCTGCTAAAAATATTTTAAAAAGTGGGCTTGGGCAAAGCCTTCAGGTATTAACGTGGTCATCGGCATAGGACGTGCGTAGCCTGAGAATTCCCCGAATTTTATTCGTGGGGAGTGTCAAAAGGGGATAATGTAATGGTAAATAGTTATAGGGCGTA
>JBAZGP010000494.1:0-2999 GCA_041652835.1 Lutibacter sp.
TTGGAGGTTTTTTTTTGAATTTAATTTAAAATTTATATAGCTATATTCCTTATTATCTGAATTATTTATCTTTATTTTGTTGTAATTAACTAAAAAATATAAATATGAAACAACAAAATTTTAAAAATCACAGTAGATGGGTGATTGGATATCATGGCATAACACTTATTGCCATTCTTGCTTTTTTAGGAGGCTCAATTAGAAACCTTTTAATAACATCTGAGGATAATCTATATTTGGCTTCCTTATTGGTCTTGCTCGGTTTTATTTTGTTCTTTATGTTTTATTTCATGAGAGCATTCGCTTTAAAAGCACAGGACAGAGCTATTAGAGCTGAAGAAAAACTAAGGTATTTCATTTTAACCGGAAAATCAATCAGTAACAAAATTACAATGAGACAGTTTGTTGGATTGCGTTTTGCATCTGATGAAGAATTTCCTGCTTTGGTTGAAAAAGCTGTAGCAGAAAATCTTTCAGAAATGGATATTAAAAAGGCAGTAATAAACTGGAAGGAAGACAATTACCGTGTTTAACACCAATATAGTATTCTAAAATTTAATGTAAATAATTCCCCGATGGCTTTGCCTCAGTGTTTCCGAATTACCTTTCCTTCGGGGAGGTCGGAACTGCCTTTTTGCAGTTTCGGATAAGGAAAAATATAAAAACCTCCTATAAAAACATGGGAGGTTTTTTTATTTTACTTAAGAAACCCCGTACCATATATTCGGTATATTTTTCACCTAATCATTATTTCAATACTTCAATAATAGGCTTCCCTGTATTTCCGTTTGGTTCTGTAATATTTAATAAACTTGTTATTGTTGATGCAATATCAATAATTGGGTAGAAAACATTAGAGTCGCCTGTTTTAATTCCTTTTCCATAAAAAAGAAGCGGAACATGGGTGTCATAACTATATCCAGAACCGTGTGTTGAACCCGTTTTTGGATAGGTAATTATTGATGGATATGGAATAAAGAACACATCTCCTGAGAGCTTTTGATTGTATCCATTTTGTAAAGTTTGTAATAACCCTGAACTAAAAGATGTAGTTTGTAACGTATGGGCAGTTACCGATTTATAAACATCTTCAAAATTTATTATCTTGTCAGCTATTACTTGTGACACTTCAATGGCATTTAATTTTAATGCTTCAATTCTCTCTTTATTTAAAAAAATCTGATAGTTGGAAATATCTTCAACTACGTCCTTCGAATTAAAATATTTTAGTGTAATTTCGGTTACAAATTGTTTAAATTCGTCTTTATTAAAATAACCACCAGGAATTTTTAATGAATTTAAATAGGCAGGAACAGGAACTGCTGCATGGTCTGCCGTTAAAAAGAGGGTGTAATTATTTTTTCCAACTTCCTTATCTAAAAAATTCAGAAGGCTTTCCAAATCTTTGTCAAGCCTGATATAAGTATCTTCAAGCTCTTTGGAGTCTGTTCCAAATTGATGGCCGACGTAATCAGTACTTGAAAAACTCACTGCTAAAAAGTCTATAAATTCACTTTTACCTAATTTTTCACCTTTTATGGCAGCTTCAACAAAATCTTTAGTAATTGAATTACCTGTCGGAATGGCTTTTATCAAACTAAAATTATCGTTTGTTTTTCTTAATTCAGCTAAATTATATGGAAATGTAGGAGTAGTTTTTCCTTTAAACAAACCTTCATATTCATTATTATCTGGTAATGTTTCAGTGTAAGTTGAAATGTCATAGTAAGTATTCCAAGTCTCATTTAAATAGGCATTGGCTTTCCCGGAATTATTAAATTTGTTTACCCAATCTGGAAGTTCATTCATATAAAACGTACTGGAAATAAATTTTCCTTCATCACCTCCTTCAAACCAATAGGCAGCATTTGCTGTATGCCCACCTGGTAAAATGGCTGACCGATCTTTTAAAGCAATTGCTATTGTTTTGCCTTGCATATTTTGAGACAATCTAAGCTCATCTGTTATGGTAGTAGTTAACATTCGGTGAGGAGATTTGTTCCCTCCAGCCGTTGCACCCACTGTTCTATAACTGTTATCATCCACACAATAAATAGATTTTTTCTCATATTTATCATACCAATTGTTGGAAATAATACCGTGATTGCTTGGTGTTGTGCCTGTATAGATTGAAGCGTGACCCACTGCGGTATAAGTTGGAATATAGTTGTAATGCACATTTTTTAAATTATAGCCATCTTTCATTAATCGCTTAAACCCGCCATCACCATATTTATTGTAAAATTTTGCCAAATAATCGTAACGCATTTGGTCTACTACAATACCAACAATTAATTTAGGATTTGTTTGTTCAATTTCGGTAGAAACAGCGATATCACTACGTAAAGTAGTTGTGGTTTCCGATTTTATGGCAATACACTGAGTTAAGGCTAAGCTGGCGATTAGCAATAAAAATATTTTTTTCATTTTAAAATAAATTTTATAATTTCAAAAGTACTAATATATTAAAGTGTTGCGTTAAACTTAAGGTACAAAAACGATATTAAATAGTATTAATTTGATATTTTAGCAAAAAATGAATTTAATGAACTACATAAAGCATGTTGGGAAGTACTTTATAATGCTTCGACAAGTTTTTAAAAAGCCTCAAAAATGGTCCGTTTTTAGGGAAATGTTGTTTAGGGAAATTGAAGATTTAGGCTTAAAATCCTTAGGGATAATAGCCTTTATTTCCTTTTTTGTTGGTGGAGTAATAGCTATTCAAACTGCTCTAAATGTTAACAATCCTTTTATCCCTAAATATATCATTGGATTTGCCACCAAACAATCTATGATTTTGGAATTTGCCCCAACTTTTATGAGTGTTATATTGGCAGGGAAAGTAGGCTCTTATATCTCTTCAAGTATTGGCACTATGCGTGTTACTGAACAAATTGATGCTTTGGAAGTCATGGGGATCAATTCTTTAAATTATTTAGTTTTGCCTAAAATTATTGCAACTATATTTTTTTATCCATTGTTAATTACTTTGGCGATGT
>JBAZGP010000495.1:0-2997 GCA_041652835.1 Lutibacter sp.
ATTCAATATTATTAAACTGTTTAAATAAGTCCTCAGTAGTTCTAACGCCAACTTGAAGTGTGTTGCTATATTTAGTTATCCAACCACCTTGAACTCTTATGTAATAAGTTCCAAGCCACTCGGCAAATTTGAAAGCAATCTCTAAATTTATGTCCATTTTTTACCTCCTTTACATCATCTAAAAAATTTAACTAATAAATCAAATTCTTCAATTTTTTCAAAAGTTAAGCCGCTGTTAGGTAAAGGATCATGAATAATTCTATTCTCATAAACCAAAACAGCATGCATTATATTATTAATTGATCTTCCACAACCTATGGTAATGCTATTTTTAAAAGCAGATGGTAAATAACTATCTTTATGTAAGACTACTGATAAAATATAAATATTATGATTTTCGATTAACCATTGATTTATTTCTTCTACCCAATCATCATGTTTTGGATTAGGAACTGATTCGATTGGAATTTCGAGTAATGAAGCAATACAGGCGCATAAACAATTGCCTTCTTTTCCAAATTTTGTTTGTAATAAAGGGTTCATAATTATTTAGTTTATATTATTATTAAAATTAACCTCTCAATTCCTGCATAAACTAACGCTCCAAGTATCATAAATATACTCATTTTTAGCCAGAAAGGCAAAATAATAGGCCGGATTACGATCATTTTATGACACCTTTTACATTCCCAATATTGGAAATATCCAAAAGGGGTCAGATCATCGCCATTCAGGATGTATTTATGTAGGCATAGTTTCATAGCATTAATATTTCACCGTTTTTTTCTTTAATTCGTTTTGATTGTAAATCCCAATACCTGTGATAAAGACTTCTAAATATTGTGTTTTTTTGAATATCGGTAATTTTATTTTTATTTAATCTTTTTGATATTCTTCTGATTCTATACTCCCATACATCGTAATATGATCCGTGTTTGCCATATCTTACCTGAAGTGGATTTGCAATGCCGGCCCATTCTGGTATTTTTTCCTTAGGAATTAATCCTTCAGGAAACATATAGTAAAATTCACAAGGACCTTTACCAGATAATAAAAAATCATACTTAGTTTCCTGAGTATATTTATTAACTTTTCTCGCATCATTATAAAAATCAGAAAGGCTTAATTTTATTTCAAACTCCCGAATGTACCCAGAATTGGTAACGGCAATAAAATCAGCTTCATATCTATCAAATATAAAAATATTAGGAGCCATAAGACAGCAGCCTTTAGTTTTTTGGTAAAGGACCATTTGAATGTCAAAGACTGTCATCTTGCTTTATTTCTTCGTTTTTAGCACAATCAACCCAGTTCTCCCGGGAATTGGTATGGATATTATGTTCACATTGTTTGCAGGCTGTTGGGCCGATTGCAACGTCCTTATCAGGACACATGTCTGTCAGGAAAAATCCTGTTGATTTGTAGTAAATTTTCATATTTTTCTCAGCCTCCTTCCGAGTATTACTGTTTTTATTCCGTTTATTTCTACAAGCATATTGCTATTTTTGCCCCTTATGCATTTGCTATTTGGTTTCTTTACGGCTGTGCAAGGTTTATTTTTTAGTTCTGATGCGGTGAATCGGTCGCCTAAATAGATATAGTTCATTGTGTTATTTATTTTTTATTACCACTAAAAAATATTGAAAGTATTATAGCTATTGCTCCAAGTATAGGACTAAATCTCATAGCTTATTTCTTTAGTTTTATATTATTGATTTTAATATCTTTATCTCCATATGGTTTAGTCGGATTAGTGAGATTTGTCTTTATAAATATCACTCCGTCGTATTTTGTATAAATAGGTTCACACATAGAATTTATTTTAAATTGTTATCAAAATAATAAACAGCCAATGCAAAGGCAGCCCATTCATCTCCGGTTAATCCTTTTAAAATTCCTTTAGGCCGCTGTTTTGCTGTAATATCAGGCTCGAATCTGTCAATTAATGCTTGACGTATGTTAGAGTCTTTTGCCCTTCTGCTATTACAAAGATGCAGCTTTACATCGCCTCGTTTTATTAATTTGACAGAATGATTAATTGATTCAAATTTTTGATAATACCTACCAATCCAAACACAGGTATCAAAAACCTCCTGTCCTACTGGCATTCCATAGCTTGCAATCATTTCAATTACAACGTTGTCATAGTATTTGTCGCTTTCTATCATTAACGTTGTAAATTTGAAAAATAAATCATCATTTTTTACTTTGCCCTTTGTATGTATTTTTTCACCGTCCCAAATTACATAAGCAGATTCAATATTTCCTGGATCAATAGCTAATACTTTCATGAGTTTTTAAATTTTAAATTTAAACCATCTTTTATCTTATGGCACTTACGGCCAAGAATTACTAAGTTTTTGAGATTATAAGCAAGTTCGGCTTGACCTAATTCTACACATACTTTAACTGATGTGTTATGACTACAGTCTAATATTCTACATTCCTCGTCGAACTCGCAATACTCGGTTTGCTTTTGGCAAAAATTGTACCCGTAATCGTTTAACTGTTGGCTTACCTTTTCGGCTTTAGCTTCTCGTATATGCCTGTCAAATTCAGCACGGGTTAAGGTTTCTCCGGATGAAGTATGATAATGATTTGTTTTAGATTGACGGTTCATTTTACAAACAAATTAATACATGGAAATTCATGTTTACCTAAAGATACGGAATTTTTATCATTCATTAATTGATAAATCCTACGTTTACTTATCCCTAATGCGTGTTCTGCTTCGTCCATATCTGCAATTGCTAAAGCTCCTACGCATTCGTGAAATATCTGAAAAATATCTTCAAGAGGAAGCCTTCGTAAATTGTTTAATTTTTCTCTTGTTATCATTGTGTATAAATTAATTTCGCATTTGTGTAGTGTTTATATAAACGAGTTAACGCCAACCTTAAAAAGACAGTGCAGCGTTGAAAATGTGCAACCCTAAATCTGGATTAACGCAATTACGCAATACTTGACCAGGTGAATGATTTTTCCCGTAGTAAATAT
>JBAZGP010000496.1:0-2992 GCA_041652835.1 Lutibacter sp.
TAAACTATCTCTGGCATAACAAAATCCCTATGGGAATGTTGACCCTATTTTTAGGCGATGCAGGGCTTGGCAAAAGTTTTCTTTCTTTGTATATCGCAGCGATAGTATCTACCGGAGGTGATTGGCCTGATGGAGACGACCTATCGAAATCTCAATGTCCGATTGGTTCAGTAGTGATTCTATCGGCTGAGGATGATTTAGAGCATATTATACGGCCTCGCCTTGATACCTTGAAAGCTGATTGTTCAAAAATTATTTCCCTTGAAGCCGTCAGTGTCTGTAATGTAGATGGTAATAAATTTCAAAAATATTTTAGCTTAAAAGATGATTTGTTAGCTTTGGAACAGGCCATTAAAAGCTGTACGGATTGCAGGCTTGTCATAATTGACCCGCTTTCGGCATATTTAGGCGACAAGACAGATTCGTACCGTGATTCAGATGTTCGTAGCATTCTTGCACCTCTTGTTCAATTGGCAGAACAACATCAGGTTGCGGTTATTGGAGTAATGCACTTGAATAAAAATAATGATAAAAAAGCAATTCATAGAGGATTAGGTTCAGTTGCTTTTACGGCTACGGCAAGAACGGTCTGGCTTGTGTCTGAAGACCCTGAAAATCCCGCAAGCAAACGGCGTCTTTTTACGCCATTAAAACATAATGTTCTTGTTGACCCGACAGGACTTGCACTCGAGATTATCGACGGAAAAGTTGTCTTTGAAAAAGAGCCGCTCGATATGACTGCCGATGAAGCCTTGCAAGGTTCTACAGTTGACGCACCTTTACTCGAAAAGGCTAAAAATTGGCTCATAGGACAATTACCAAAGGGGAAATCGGTAGCGACCCTTGCTTTGACGGAAGCGGCGAAACAGGCGGGCATAACACCATCAACCCTCAGACGAGCGAAGGAAGAATTAAACGTTCATTCTTTCCCCATCAAGATTCAGGATAAAAATGTATGGTTTGTTCAAATACAATAACTACAGACACAATATATATAAGCAAGTATAGACAAGTATGCTCAAGTATAAGCAAGTTGTATTTTCACACTAAGAATGTAACTTGTTCATTGTTGCTCATAGTTGAGTATTGTTGTCTATGATTATGTATGGTAGATAAAAAAGAAAATACTTGACAGCAAATCAAGTATATGTATAATAATTTTATGATTATAGAAATAATAGCAAAGACGATTAGGAAATCAGGCAAGACTCGTTATCAAATTTCAAAGGATACAGGCATAGATGAATCTGTTCTTTGCAAAATTGTTAATAAAAATAAAAATCCCAGTTGTGGCATAAAAACTGCCGACAGATTATGTAAATATTTAGGACTTGTACTTATGCTTAAAAAAAGCAAAGAAAAAGGGTAGATTAAATAATGTCCAGTATAGGAAAACAAACTATAGAAACAGGGATACGTTTTTTTATACAATTAAGTCCAGGCGAAAATAAGCAAAGGCCGAAAATTCATTTGGGACAAGTTACCAGAAAACAGGCAGAGACGGCACAGACGCATATGGAAACTCTGATTGCAAGCCGTAAAACGGGAGGAGTAGTAGCAACAGCAACTCAAGAATGGCTTGCCAATATTCCTGACATTTTACGGGAGCGATTAGAAAAACTTAAACTTGTCGAGGCGAGGGGCGGCAAGCGGTGGACAGTTGCGAATTGGGTAGCGAATTATATTGATAAACGTCCAGATGTGAAAAAAGCAACAAAGCGTAAATGGCGGGATGTCGAAAAAAAACTGTTAGCATTTTTCCGGTTTGATTGTATTGGAGATATTACCGTTCAGCACGCCAAAAATTTCCGAACTTATCTACAAAGCACGATAGGGCTTTCTGAAAATTCTATCAGGCGGCAAATTGGTATTGCAAGGCAGTTTTTTAATGCTGCTATAGAGGCTGAACTTATCGCAAAAAATCCTTTTCGCGGCCAATCCGTTTCTGTTAGGCCAAATGAAAGCCGTTTCTTTTACGTAAATTCTGAAATGGCACAGAAAGTAATAGCAGCTTGCCCAGACACTGAATGGCGGCTCATCTTTGGCTTGGCACGTTTTGGCGGTCTGCGTTGTCCCAGCGAAGTTCTGCGACTTAAATGGGTCGATGTAGATTTTGCTAATCAGCGGTTTACTGTACACGCTTCAAAAACAGAACATCACGCCGATATGGGTATCCGTACTGTCCCGATGTTTCCAGAATTAAAGCCGCTGTTTCAAGATGCCTTTGATAATGCCAAAGAAGGGGCAGTTTATTGTATAGAACGATATAGGAGCGGAGAAGTCAATTTGCGAACACAGTTAGGCCGGATAGTTAAGCAAGCGGGTCTTGAAACTTGGCCTAAACTTTTTCAGAATCTAAGAAGCACAAGGGAAACTGAATTATTCAAAATGACCGGCGGTAACGTAAAGGCGGTTTGTCAGTGGATAGGAAATACGCCTGCGGTTGCTATGATACATTATGCACAAGTTACCGAAAGTGATATGCAAGAAGCTGCAAAGATGACCTTAATAAATGATGCTGAAAAAAAGGTGCATAATCCGGTGCATACTGCCGCAGAATCGAGCGGCACAGAGTCGCACGAAACCCTTGAACGTATTGCCGTAAGTCCTGATGATTGCGATACTAATCTGGAATTTGCGGGAGCTTGCGAAGTGGTGCAAAAAGACCCAGAATGGGCGATACTGGACTCGAACACTTCATCTTCAAAACAATCACAACCAATTGAAAACGAAGTACCTATCGTAAAAACTGATAACAGTCAAAAAATTGAAGAGGTGCATAATCCGGTGCATATTTTGGAAAAATGCCCCGAACTTGAAGCAATAATAACCGTTTGGCCAAACTTGCCGCAACATATCAAAGAAGCCATAAAAGCCTTAATCAATCCACATACTGGAAACAAAAATGAAACGATTAAGCAGAAATGAATATAAAAGAATTGTTATAAATTTTATGCTGGCAATGAGCATAGAAAAACATCGGAAATTATTA
>JBAZGP010000497.1:0-2969 GCA_041652835.1 Lutibacter sp.
TCTCAATTAATTTAATTTCAAGATGTTCCATATAAAAAGTAAATTTGCATTGTTCATATCAATAGTATGGAAATAATTTCAAAAAAAGAATTGTTTTTTGTCTTTATGAAATGACCTTAATTAATTGTAAAAACTATAGAAAATTGTAATGATTCAAATTAGAAATATTTCTGCTCAGGATACATTTCCAATTCGATTGGAGGTTTTGCGAAAAAACATTCCGCTGCCCTATGAATTTAATGGAGATTTTGATAAAGATACCATTCATTTAGGCGCATTTAAAAATGGAAAACTTATTGCGGTTTCAAGTTATATGAATGCAAGCAATCATAATTTTAAAGGAAATCAATACCAACTTAGGGGAATGGCCACTTTAACTGAATACCAAGGTTTTGGTGCCGGAAAATTAATGTTAGAAAAAATATTTTTAATTTTAATAGAAAAAAAAATTGATGTTTTATGGTGTAACGCCCGTCTTGTGGCAGTTGATTTCTACAAAAAACAGGGGTTTCAAACTTTTGGCGAAAGATTTAAGATTTCCTATATTGGGGAACATTATGTGATGTTTAAAAAATTGAATTAATAACAAAATGCTGTTAATATTTAATGTCGTATATGCCATTTATGGGTTGGTTAACGTTATTAAATAGTATTTTATTGTATTTTAGGTCTTAAATAGACTTATTCTATTTCTTCAATTGAAATATTTACCTTAGATTTGTTATTATAATTTGTTAATAATCAATTGCTATACTGCAAATTAAATATTTTTTCATAGTCTCCGATAAAATAAATAAATGAAAAATAAATTACTAATTTTATTTTTTTTAGGGTTTTCTTCACTCTTAATCGGGCAGGAAACTGCCGAAAAGGTTAAGTTAAAAAAGGAACTTGAACTAAAATTGGCTGATACTTCAAGGGTTTCTACTTATTTAAAAATTGCAAAGTTATATTTAAAAAGTGATCCAGATTCGTCTTTAGCTTATTATACTAAAGCATTGAAATTGGCTAAAAAAACAGGCAATCCATATAAAATAGCAGATGTTATTAATAAGATTGGCTACTTTTATGAAGTAAATAATAAGTATCAAGAGGCAATTAAGAATTATAAAGACTCTTTTTTAAATTATAAAAAACTTAATAATAAAAATAAAATGGCCAGCATTTACAATGTAATTGGCAAAAATTATTCTTTCTTAAATTCTGAAGATGAGGCTATTGAATATTATTTAAAATCGTTAAAACTTTATAAGGAACTTTCAAATAATTCAGGAATTGCAAAAAATTACACGAGCATTGGTAACTTATATTATGCAGAAGGAAATTATGAATTCGCCGAAAAGTATTTTAGGGATGCCTTGCTTATTTACGAAAAACTGGATGATAAATATGGGATTTCATCCTGCTTTACAAACATTGCCAATACTTTAGCCGATAACGGTAAAGTTGAAGAAGGATTAGATTATTATAAAAAATCCATTGCTATTGAAGAAAAATTAAACGATCAAGAAGGAATTGCCTCAAATTATAACAATATTGGCGATTGCTATATGAATTTAGAACAATATGAAAAGGCACTTGAATATTTTCATAAAGCTTTAAAAATTGCTGAAAATAACAATATTAAAAATTTAAGATCTTTGGTTTATTTAAATATTGCAGAGATTGAAAATAAACGAAAGAATTATCAAAATGCCATCTATGCAGCAAGAAAAAGTTATGCCATTGCTGATGAAATTAGCAACATAGATTATAAAACAGCAAATTTATTGCATGCGGCCATTGCTTATGAAGGCTTGGGTGATAATATTTTGGCATTAAAGCGACTAAAAAAATATACTGTGCTAAAGGATAGTATGATAAAGATTGATCGCGTTGAAAAGATTAAACTATTTAACGCATTAAATGATATCGAAAAATCACAGTTTACCATAAATGACCTTTCTAAAACAAATGAAATTGCCAAGTTGAAATACGAGAATGAGAAAAGGTATTCTCATTTTTTAATTTTGGCCATGATTGGATTTGCTTTTTTTCTTATTTTGTTGATTTTGCAAAATATTTCAAAGAAAAAAGCCAATAACTTATTGGAATTTAAAAACTATCAAATTAAGAAAATGAATGCTGAAATTCATGAACAGAGCAATAAATTAAGACAAGCCAATAGCACAAAAGATAAGTTTTTCTCCATTATTGCACACGATTTAAAAAATCCTTTCAATTCCATAGCTGGTTTTACTGATCTTTTGATTGAGAATAATGATAAATATGATGAATCAAAACAATTGAAATTTTTAAAAATAATTAAAGAATCAACAGCAAAAGTTTCCAATTTGCTGGATAATCTGCTTATATGGGCAAATTCACAGTCGGGTAATTTAAAATATAATCCAAAAAATATTGTTTTGGCACAACACGTTCCACATGTGATTTCATTTTTGGAAATACAAGCCATTAACAAGGACATTACTATTTTAAATAAAGTTGAAGATAATATTTTCGTGAATGCCGATGAAAATATGATGAATACAATTCTTAGAAACTTAATTTCCAATGCCATAAAGTTTACTCCACCAAAAGGTGAAATTCAAATTTGTGCAACGCTAAAAAATGATTTTATTGAAGTTGCAGTTAAAGATAATGGCGTTGGAATAGCTGAATCAGCACTTAATAACATATTTAATGTTGATGAAATAAATTCCAGTTTAGGCACTTCAAATGAAAAAGGCTCGGGATTGGGATTAATGATATGCAAAGATTTTGTTGAAAATCACGGAGGTAAAATTTGGGTTGAAAGTACTGAAAACAAAGGCAGTGAATTTAAGTTTACAGTTCCTGTTTGGAAGGATATGGAAAATACAGTAAATAAAAAATCTAAATCCGTATTGCCATTTTTAAATTAATTTATTTTTTGAAGAAGTTTAGGCCTATAATATTCAGCACATTTTAGTCCATAATATCAAGAAAAT
>JBAZGP010000498.1:0-2966 GCA_041652835.1 Lutibacter sp.
AATGCCAAAAACTCAACTTTTAAATTCAACATTAATTGCAATAAAACCTATAAAATTGTCGCAGAAAAGGAAAACTTTGAAACTGCCGAAATAACAATTGTAACTGATGGAAAACGCAATGAACAAACAAAAAATACACTTAAATTAAAACCTGTTGAATAAACTCAATTGTTAAGCGGGATTGTTTTGAATGAAGAAACTAATTTGCCGTTTTCAAATGTAATGGTCAAAACATATTGAGAAAATGAGTTTTGGCATGCTAAATTAGATACAAATGCGATTATAAATTATTATATGATATGGAGAAACCCAATTGGTAAACAAATGTTCAAAAGGCGTTAAATGTACTGAAGCTGAGCACCAAATAAACAGAAGGACTGAATTTATAATTATTGACGAATAAATATGATTAAACCAGAAATTACATTTGAAGATTTTAATAAAGCTGACATCAGAATAGGAACTGTTATTGAAGTGAATGATTTTCCAAAAGCTCAAAAGCCTGCTTATCAGCTTATTATTGATTTTGGAGATTTGGGAATCAAAAAATCAAGCGCCCAAATCACGCAGTTGTATTCTAAAGATAAACTGTTGAACAAACAAGTCATGGCTATTGTCAATTTTAAAGAAAAGCAAATCGCCAATTTTAAAAGTGAATGTTTGGTATTGGGAATTGAAAATGACAAAATGGAAATTGTGTTGTTGCAAGCTTCAAAAGCCAAAATTAAGAACGGAGAGCGAGTTGGTTAACTAAATCACTCTACACTTAAGTGCAGAAGTTTTTTATAATAGGAACTGAAGTCCAATAATCCAACATTTTTTCGTTTCCTTATTCCTAATTGGAAAAAAGAGAATAGACTAAAAAAAATGTAAGGTAAATCAAATCAAATTTTCCTCCTGAATGGTTCCGATATTTATTGGGGTATGTTAAAACTGGAATTATAGTTTAAAAACAAAGACCCAATAATCCAAAATACCAACAACCCAACAACCCTAATTGTACAACAAATATTTTTTGCGAATCTTTTTAAATTCCGTAATGTTAGGTTGCCAAGAATCGTGGATTTCTTTGGCAGTTAAACCGCTTTTTAGCTGATTTTCCAGTTGGGTATTTCCTGCATGAATGGTAAAGGTCTCGCCGAAGAAGGCTGTTGCTTTTGGTGTTTTTAGATACGCATCACGCAACCATGCGATGTTTACCTCACTTAATCGTTCCGTGTTTTTTAAATCGACGCCGTAGCACAATTGTCCTGAATGTTTTGGGGATTTTGAGCCCTCATTGGGTTGCGGCGTATAGCTAAAGTCGCTTTTTGGAAAAAACGGTGCGCCATATTGCTGAAACTGATGTTCCGTTCCTCTTCCCGCATTAATGGTGGTGCCTTCAAAAAAACCCAAACTCGGATATAAATTAATGGCTTTGTCGTTAGGTAAATTAGGCGAAGGTTTAATAGGGAGGTGATATTCGCTTTGATGCGTATAATTTTTTAATGGGATATTGGTCAATGCACATGTTACTTTATTTTTAAGCCATTGCTCTCCATTAATCATTTGTGCATATTCGCCAATAGTCATTCCATAAACTAAAGGAACAGGATGCATGCCCAAAAAACTGGTATATTTCATTTCTAACGTTGGTCCGTCAATATAATGTCCGTTTGGATTTGGCCTGTCTAACACAATTAGCGGAATATCATTTTCTGCACAGGCTTCCATCACATAATGAAGGGTAGATAAATAGGTGTAAAATCGAACCCCTACATCTTGAATGTCGAAAATAACCATGTCTATTCCTTTTAGTTGTTCCTTAGTAGGTTTTTTATTTTTTCCGTAGAGAGAAACGATCGGCAAGCTGGTTTTTGCATCTATTTCGTCAGAAACAGTTTCTCCAGCATCCACATCGCCACGAAATCCGTGTTCTGGAGTAAATACTTTCACAATATTTATTTTCAGAGAAAGCAAGGAATCCACAAGATGTGTATAGCCACCTTTTTTGAAAATAACACTGGTTTGGTTTGCTACAATACCTATGGTTTTTCCCTTCAATAAAGGCAAATAAGTTTGTGTATTGTTTGCGCCAACCACAATTTCCTGCGGTGGAGCAAATGCATCGGCTACTGCTTTATGGTTCTCTATTGAAGTCTGATTTTTTGCTGAACAGGAAATCAAACAAAAAAACAAGGTAAAAACCGAGAAGAAATATGTAATTTTGAACCTTTTAGAAATCATAGCACAATTGAATTACGAATTATTTATTGCAAAACGCATTATTGCCGCAAAGCAATACAAAAGTAGCATTTCATCGCCAATTATAAAAATAGCAATTATCGCTATTGCTATGGGCATGGTGATTATGATGGTCGCTGTGGCTACTGGCATTGGACTGCAGCAAAAAATACGCGAGAAACTGTCTGGATTTAACGGTCACGTTCAAATTACGAATTTTGACGATAATAATTCGGAAATTACCTTAGTTCCAGTTTCCAAAACACAAGATTTCTATCCGAAATTCACCAAAATTAACGGCATTAAAAATGTGCATGTTTTTGCTACAAAAGCGGGAATCATAAGAACTAAAACCGATTTTGAGGGTATTATTTTTAAAGGTGTGGGAAAGGATTACGATTGGACTTTTTTTAAAGAATATCTTACACAAGGGCGACTGCCCGATTTTTCTAAAGAAATTTCTAATGAAGTGCTTATTTCTGAAGAAATCTCAAACCGACTCGCCATTCATTTAGGTGATGAGTTTAACATTCTTTTTGTTAAGGACGATCCAGCAAAAGCACCATGGATTCGTGTGGTTACCGTGGTTGGTATTTACAATTCCGGCTTTCAGGAGTTTGATGAAAATTTTGTGATTGCCGATCTTAGGCACATTCAAAAAATGAATCGATGGACCGATGATGAAGTGGGCGGATTTGAAGTGTTACTGAACAATTTTGATGAGATTCAGGAGAAAAGTGAAC
>JBAZGP010000499.1:0-2959 GCA_041652835.1 Lutibacter sp.
TACTTACGATGCAACTATCAATGGGTTTGAACTGTTGAAAAAGTACGGAGTTAATTATTCTGTAATTTCTACAGTATCGAAAGATACGTTGCCCTACGCAAAAGAAACTTTCGAGCACTTGGTTCATCTCGGTTTCAAAAACATAAGTTACAGTCCGGTTTTTGACTCACCGACAGGAGAATATCCTTCAATAACATGTGATGAATGGCTAGAATATATGCAGTGTGTGTTTTCAACTTGGTTTGACCTTGGAGATGACAAGATACAAATCAGGGAAATTTGTGAAATTGTATCTTGGTTTAATCAAACACCTTGGCCATGCTGTAGTTCGCTCGGAACTTGTAGTCACTGGCTAGTAATTGACCCTGTTGGGAACATATTTCCTTGTGAAAAGTTAGGAAAAGAAATATGTTTTGGCAACATAATGACCGATGAGTTAACAGAAGTCGTAAGTTCGTCGGCATATTGTCGATTCACTTTGACTGAAAAAGATATGCCAAACGAATGCCTTTGCTGCCAATACGTGAACTTTTGCAATAACGGTTGCCGTCAGATGCGGATAAAAGGTAAAAAGTTTAACGCACGTGGTAAATATGTTTTTTGTCGACAACGTCGAGAGCTGTTTCGAACTATTGACACAAGATTTCGAGAAGTATTATAATGGTTTTAACTCCGGAGGATTTATGCAAAATAAGAAGAAGTTTGTTATTTCTGTGATTGCCAAGACCCAGCAGGGTTCAAAGCAATCCGCCCAGATGTCGTGGAGAAACCACGGCTGGCTGCAAAACTGATTTTGCACCAAGTGTCACCTATACCCATTACAATTAACGTTTATTGTTAATTAGGGCCTATTTTATAGGCCCTTCATTTTATGAAAATATTTTCTGAGAAAAAAATCTGCCAATTATTATTTCTGTATAACTTAAGCCAATGGCACTATTCGGCTGTTTTGTCGTTTTCAAAATACTGGCAAAATGTGCCAAATAAACTTAGCAATGAAGAGAAACAATCTTTAATAATATGGCAAACATTAGAAATTGAGAATGCTAAGAAAAATGGCAATTTTATAATCGAAAAATACATTGGCAATAAATTATCTTTTAAAGATAAAAAACAAATCAATAGCTGTTTGGCTATTTTTAAAAAAAGATTTGAATACCATTATAAAAAACAAGAGAAAAATATTGCAAATCTTCGAAAGTATTTACAACTAATCCCTTTAGATTCAATTATCAAAAAGACGTCGGCTATATATAATCAAAAAATAGCGTTACCAAACACATATGTAACTTTATCCCATAATGCCAACAAAGAAGCGGGGGGAATGATGCTGGCAAACAAAGTAATATTGCAATTCGGAGATTATAAATGGGAAAAAAATAATGAATCCATTTTGAGTTTATGGTTTCACGAAATAACCCATTCAGCCAGTGTCAAAAGTTTATTGCCGGCAAATTTTGACATTAAATTACCGGCTAAATTTACTGGGAATAAAATTGATTATATTGATGAAATAATACACCAAACATTGTGGGGACAGATAGGAATTTTATCCCAAGTTTTTTTTAATTTATCGGACAATGAAATAACTGTTCGTAAAAATAACCTTATCAAACAAAGAGTTGAACCATTTAAAACAATGATAGAAATTTCTTATTTATTGGGTAGATATATAAAAAAACAATTAAAAACCGACCCAAATTTTAGTTTCTCTAAATTAAATTTAAAAGAAATAATAATCATCGTTAATAATAACAGTATTAGGTGATTATCATCCGCCCTCTTCTAGTGATTCAGGGGGATCAGGCAAGAAGTAATGGTAAAATAATGAATATATTTCAAAATAAAAGTGTTGTAACTGCACCCAATTTAGTTTACAATTCTCCTATGACAAACCAGACAAATTTTGTTAAATGTGAAACAAAATCAGGTGTTCCTTTGTGGGTTTTGCCAATGCCATATCTGGACAGTATTTCTATTGGTGTGGCGGTGAATGCTGGAACTCGCGATGAAGTCTGGCCCAAAGAAGCTGGAATTGCTCACGCACTTGAACATATGCATTTTCGAGGTACCAAAGATTTTCCTAACAGCCAGAAAATAACGGAATATATAGAGGAAACCGGTGGAAAAATCAATGCAAGGACGAGTAGTGAGTTTACTTTTTATGATTGCAGGTTACCTTCCAAATATGCCGAAAGAGCCATCCATATAATCAGTGAACAATTTAAAAATTCAATCTTTCCAGAAGACAAGATTCCGGTTGAAATGAAAAATATAATTCAAGAGCTACATAGGCGGAATGATGATCTTCAGAGATATTTATGGAAAATAAGTCAAGAATTTATTTATAATAATCACCCTCTATCCAAAGATACTTTGGGTCTAGAAAAATCACTCCAGAATTTTAAAAAAGAAGATTTCCTTAGTTTTAAAGAACGTTACTACAATTCATCAAATTATACTTTTGTTGTAATTGGAAATATTGAATCTGAAAAGGCTGTTGAACTTTTCGATAAATATTTCCCCGAGAAAATTAAAAAACAACCAAATATTAGACCCATTGAAAATATAAATTTATCTTCTAACCGTGTGAATATCGTAAAAAAAGATATCCAACAAACACATATTTCTTTAAGTCCTATAATTGGCAAGGTAAGTGATGCTTCGTGGTTGTACTTAGATTTTTATGCAAGTATGATTTCGGGTGGAATATCGTTCCCTCTTTTCCAAGAAGTGAGAGACAATCTAGGTCTTTGTTACGCAATTAGTGCTGGTACTTCGCGTCAAACTGATTTTAGTAGGTTTAATGTCTATATCGGAACCGACCATAAAAGGTACAAGCAAGCCATAGAAGCTATTTTTGAGATTATTGAAAAATACAAAAGGGATGAATTTTTGCTTGAAAAAGTAAAAAATTTAAAATTAGGCAAACTGTCACTAAATTATGAACATACTGGGG
>JBAZGP010000500.1:0-2954 GCA_041652835.1 Lutibacter sp.
CGATGTTTTTCTTAATAAGGATATAGGAAAGCTCTTAGAAGATTTATTTCTTAAGGGTTCAGACAAGAAGAGCATATGGCTGCCGCAGTTGATATACATGGTAGCCTTGAAATATGGGTGTACGACCACAGCAATTAAGAGGGCGCTGGAAAAGCTTTATAAAGAAGATTACGAACATTATTATCTAGAGAGAACATCGTTATCATTGATGAAGCGACATACACAATATGAGGGCAGTTATGTTAAAGTTGATGGTTTTTATAGATCAAGCTTAGCATTAAAGAGGAGGGCTAGTAAAAATGGATAATATGAACGATTTTACAAAAGAACTTTTGGATGAAATTAAAAAACCAAAACTCCAAAAGTCCTATTCTTTATTGGGTTTAAAATTTAATCCCTTCCCTTCGGCGGGATTGCCCAGATTTTCTTCGTTATCTCCCTTGGATGCGGACGTTAAAGATAAAATAAAGCACTTTATCCTATCAACCTCGGCTGCAACGAAAGATGAGGAGTACGCTGGATTAACAATTATAGGCGATTTTGGTATGGGGAAAACTCATATAATGAAGTACTTAATTGAGCAGATAAATCTCCTAAATGACGCAAGCTTAAAAAGTCACAATGTTAATTTTTCTGCGGTTACATGTTTTATTGATAAGCCCGAAGATACTCCGCAGAGTGTTGTTCATAAAATTGTTGAACAGATAGGTGTTGACAATATTCGCAAGTATATCGGTAGGATAATTCTTGAAAGATTTAAAGAAAAACCCGATACATTTTATGATAAATTTAAGCCAACACAATCCACTCTTTTTTCTAAGTCAAAAACTGATTGGATGAAATTATTTGATGAGCCTACTGCATCCAATTATCTAGAGTTTCTAACGCTTTTTAGCAGATTGGGAGGGGATTCAAAATTGTTGCAAGAGGAAACACGGAATATTATCAAAGAAGCGGTTGTTCAGGATTCTACTTTAGCAGACAGGTTTTTGGATCTGATTTTTGAAGAAAAAAAGGCCAATTCGTCTTGGGATATTTTAGCTGGCTATGTTTCAAATAGGAATATCCAGAACAAGGAAGTCATATTCTTAAACAGTGTAGTAAAAATACTCAGGCATGTAGGATTTAAACAGCTTTATGTTTTCGTGGATGAATTTGAAGATGTCAGCAAATTGAAAGGGGCAAAGCTTTCAAATTATCTCATAACCTTGAATACCCTCATAAATCAGGAAAAAAGGTGGGCATTGGTTGTATCTCTCACTCCCGAAGCACTTAGGAAGATTAAGGAGGAGTCAGCACCTCTTTATGACCGCCTAACATCTTACAAAATAAACTTGAACCAACTTGATGCAAAAAAGGCAAATGTACTTCTGGCTAATTATCTCAATCTGGCGAGAGAAAAAGAAAGTACTGACTTATCTCCCTTCGTGGAAAAAGGTATCAAAGAAATGCTAAAAATGAGCAAAGGCAACTACCGTAGTTTTATTTTGTTGTCCCATAAGGCAATACAGGTGGCATTGGGCACCAACAAAAAAACTATCGACGAAAAGGTTGTCGAGAAGGCTAAGGAATTGAGATATGATGAAGAATAAAATCACAGAATTTGATTTCAAACTGAGATTATTTGTTGATACGAATGTTCTGATAGATTTTGTAGAAGGATATAATGACAGAAAGTCTGTAACTTGCTTGAATTTATTTCAAAAAACGGGAGCGTCAAAAAAGCGTAAGGTAGATGGTGTCGAACTAGTCACTTCTGATTATGTACTTTGGGAATTTTATGGACGTTGCAGACAGGAATTATATGTTAGGAAGTTAGTTACTGAGCATAATTATGGATTTATTCAGGCAAATAAAGAATCCAAAGATGACAATTTTCGAAAACATGCAAATAATGAATGCATGAAGCAATTTGGGAAAGAGATCAATGAGTATATTCAGCGCATTACAGGAAATAACGGAATGGTCTTTCGCGAAAGATTGATAGGCAAAGACTCTCCTGGTTTCAGTGAATTTATTGATGAGGTTCTAAAATGTTCCAAATTTTCTTATAAGGATGCTATTGTTTTTGTCTCAGCTTTGTTTACCCGCGCAAATGGAATTATTACATGTGATGAACACCATTTCAATAAAGACAGAATTGAACAGCTAAAAGAAGCAATGAAAACATGTCCTATAAAAGATGCAGAAATTAGTTTCAGGAAACCAGAAGAATTCTCAACCTTGGATAAGATAAAATTGGAGTACAAAAATTGGTTTGAGAAAAGGAATAAAAGTAAAATAATCGGAGACATTGTTAAATATTACCCAAGAATAAATGTCGTTGAAATTAAATGTAAAAAAGGATGCAGTATTAATGAGAATGATTCTATTTATCTTGTACGGTTTTTTGAGAAGGCGAATCTGGGAAAATTTTGGTTAAAAGTTCCTACTAAGGCAAGCGGAAATCTTATAAGCATGAAAACGAAGAAGCCGATAGATAAGGGACAGCATGTCACCATAAAACTGCCATTCAAGTTTCCTTACAAGAAAAAAGAATGGTCAAAAGGCTGGGTTTTTCTTGCAGAATAAGTTTGGTAGTAGAAAAATTAATAAGGTAAACCTTATGTTTATTAAAAAGGTGAAATCATATGAACGAATTTGAAGCAAAAAATAAGGAGCTCCTTGAAGAGGTAGAGAAGCTGAAGAGAAAGATTCAGAAAATCAAGGAAGCAAAGAAATACGGCCTTGTTTGGGAAGAAGAAAAAGAACCTGAAAAAGTGGTTTTAGATTGTCAATACAAGCTCCCGATTCTCAAAGAGGTAAAGAACAAGGAGATAATTTCTGATAAAGATAAGCCCGTGAATGTGTTGATCGAGGGGGATAATTACCATACGCTTTCAGTCTTAAATTATACGCACAAGGATATGGTTGACCTTATTTACATAGACCCACCGTATAATACTGGGAACAAA
>JBAZGP010000501.1:0-2952 GCA_041652835.1 Lutibacter sp.
AACCAACAATACCTTTCAATTAGTCGAGAGTCAGAAGGTGTTAGAGACTTTGGAATATGTGCCCGATTAACGTGTTGCAGCTATGAACGGGTTTGCCTTGCCGCTAACGGTGGCAATAAGAAACGAAAGGGATTAGAACGCAGTATTTATCCCACGTTACAAACCTTGCAAGTAGCTACTACGCTTGAATAACAGATAACACCCTTTTGTTTTTTATTGCGTGTTATATGCTGGCATTATTTAGTAACAATTTATATATTAACATTTTAAAATCAATTTTATGGAACAAGAACAAGTATCATTTAGTACCTGGGCATTGGTTGAATTATTTGGACATAATCAACTTGCCGGAAAAGTAACAGAACAAGTAATTGCCGGGCAATCATTTGTTAGAATTGATGTGCCAAAAACAAGTAAATGCCCTGCTTTTACTAAGTACCATTTGCCTAGTGCTGTTTATGGTTTAACTCCGGTTGAAGAAGATTATGCAACCAGAATGGCTGAAAGAATTGCAGCGCAACCAATTAATGATTACAAACACAATGAAGTAATTACCGAAATTATCAAGGAAAAACTTCAAGAAATGGCGAAAAAGTCATTAATCTAAAAATGATGTGCAAGTGTAGGGCGGTTCCTATGCTTGCACTTAACGGTCGGCGGTATGCTACGTGCCGGATTAACAACGAAAACACTATCAAATTATGACAGAACTTAATAAACATCAGGAACTTTGGCAAACCACTACACCCGGCATGGAGTATGACCGCGTGTTATCGGCTGCTTTTTCTCATCGTGATTTATGTTTTAAAGCAACCAAATACCTTAAAAATAAAGGAATACAGCGATTTCATAAAAGCCAATATGTTGTTTGCGAATTGGAGCGAGTTGGAGAAAGCCCCGATGCTTTTGGATTTGGTGGAAGCTCGACACAACTAATTGAAGTAAAAGTTTCCCGTTCAGATTTTTTAAGTGACAAAAAGAAATATTGGCGAAAATACCCCGAACACGGCATTGGCAAGTTTAGAAGTTACTTATGCCCTGAAGGTTTGATTAAAGAAAAAGATTTGCCTAAATATTGGGGTTTGCTATGGATTAATGAAAAAAGTAAAATAACTGAAATAGTTAAACCCGAAGCACAGCCATGCAACCACATTGAGGAATTGAATTTAATCGTGTCAATTTTAAGACGTGAAGGCATTTCTCCACGGATTTTTAGTTATAAAAACTATTCGAGCGATGCAGTCTCTTAAAGTTGCCGATAACGATCTAGGCTACACGAAGTTTGGGATTACGAGTGATTAACTGTCAAATTAAGAATACATTATGAACGAAACTACAAACTTAGAAAACAGTCAGCAGCCCAAATTGCGGGTAGCTGAAGTTATGGCTTAGTGCTTTTAGAATCATATTATTAACTCAATATTTCAAAATGAAAACGCTTAAAAAAATTACAGTAAAACCCGTAACAGTTGAATACATTCCAGAAAAAAAGGATATGATTCAGAACGAAATTTATATTTCTGCCGGATATAAAACCGCTGTTCACTTATGCCTTTGTGGTTGCGGTAATTTATCCGTTACTCATTTTATGGATGAAACTGGTTGGAGAGTCACGTTAAAACAAAGCAACGGCCGGGATGCTGGAGGATTAAGCATTGTGCCGTCAATCTTGAATATGAACTGTCCAAATAGGTATCATTATATCATAACCGACAATGTTGCCAATGTCGTTTAGCATTAGCCATAACGGCTGGCGGTATGGTTATGTGTGCTACCATATCACTGTCAATTTACTATAAACATTAACTATACCGCTTGTTAGCGTTTCGTTTTTGAGCGTGGCGGTGCAAAACTTAAATAAAATGGATACAACAATTGGAGAAAAAGAACCTTTAACATTACAACATTGCCAATGGTTAGGTTTAAAAAATGAAAATGGTGCTTTAGTTAGAAAAGGGATGAAAGGCGAAGTGCAATTTTATGATGGCAAATTTCATTATTGCGAGAATAATATAGCTATAAAAATACTACATACTTGCAAGGATTTGAATGATATTGTAATTCCAATCTTAAATGCTGAAATAGCTGAACGGAATCGTGCGTTGGCAAATGAACGCTAACGTTGGGGGTATGGTTAGTTGCCGATTGCGGGCTAATTTCATATCAAAATACAGAGAATTACAAGCGGGTGGTAACGCTTCAAATTAGTACAAACACGGCAATTAACTATACCACGTGTTAACTGCTGGCTTTTAATTAATTATCTAATGACACGAATAGAAATTGAACAAAAAAGAAAAGAGAACTTTGATAAAATCGAAGAACTTAAAAAACAAAATATTGAGCTTTATAAACAAGCAATGGTTATATCTGATGAAAAACAATGGTTTACCGAAGAAATTGAGTCACATCCAAAAGCTAAATATCAAAGAGAACCGAATTATCTGGATGGTAAATTAGTAGGTCGTATCCATTGGAATGAAGAATTTAAAGACGAAGATACTGGTAAGTCAATTACCATTAAACGCTCTCAATTAGTAAAAGTTGACGGTGAGTGGGTTTAAGCTTGCAGTTAACTACTGTATAAGGATTAAAAATGTAATACAGAAATGAATAATCTAACTGAACATAAGTCTTTTAGATTTACAAAACAGCAAATTGAGACGTTTAAAGTACTCGAACAATATGACGTTGATATTGCTTACTTTGTAAGGGAGGCTATTCGTGAGAAGATTCAACGTGAATGGCCTAAAATAAAGAAGAAAATAGACAGAAAGGATTTGCCTGATTTTTTATTTGATGATTAAAAAATGAAAGAAAAGATAGAAAAAATAGTTAAAGAATCTCCATCAATATCACTAATTATCGGTGATTTGATGATATATGATTATTGTCAGAATTAAATACCTTTTACTATTTTAACTAAAAAATGACGATAAAAAATGGTATATT
>JBAZGP010000502.1:0-2944 GCA_041652835.1 Lutibacter sp.
TATATTTACTGCTTGTTTACGAGTGTCATCATTCGTCCCTTTAATTAAAGGTTTAAAGTGTAAATAATCAACAGGCAAATCTAACTTAGGAAGCAACTTTATATCATCAATATTTTTACTTACTACTAAATACGATACACCCAATTCCCTAATTTTCCATTGCCTTAATTTTTTAATATTTTCGACCACCCGTTCAAAACAATTCGATTTATGCAATCGCTCATAAGTAAAAACGCTCCCTGCATCCAAAGATATCCGACAATATCTACAACATCTTGCAATAACTTCTATTGATTCATCGTTTAAAAGTGAACCATTAGTTTCTATGCCGACTGTTATCCCCCTATGATAGCACTCTTTAATAAACGGTATAGTATCTGAATTTATTAAAGGTTCGCCACCACCTGTAATTCTTACACCTTTAACTTTTGGATACTTTGCCAATTTTTTTAACATAAAATCATAATTAAGCATCCCATCTTGATTATGAGCATAACGACACCATACGCAAGCCTGATTACAAGCCATTGATGGATCAATCTCTAAAAACACAGGCTCTTTTAATTCAAATTGGCGAACATAAAGCAACACTTTAGATTGATCATAAAATTTTAAAGTCATAAGACCTCCAGTAATTCACGAATACCACATTGTAAATCCTTAGTAAGTTTAAAACCTAAATCGTGAATCAAATCAAAATTTACACTATAACCTAAATCTTTACCACCTAAGTCTTTAATATTCACATCTGGCATTTGCTCTTTGATTAATTCGGCTAACTTAATTTTGGTTACATTAATTCCACCGATATTGTAAACTTTTCCTGATGAATTTTCAATTGGTAATTTAAGCACAATCTTTATCCCTTGTGCTATATCATCTATGTGGCAAAATGGACGATACGCATTTGGAAAACGTATCAATAGTTCGCCATTTTCTATAGCCTCTTTTACTAAAGAATTAAATAAAGACTGCCATCCGATTTTAGGAGCATAACCAAATACGGTAGAAAATCTAAATATCACAGGATTGAATACATCAGACCTCAATGATAACAAATAATTTTCAAATTTAATTTTACTACTAACATATGGAGTATTAGGGGCATGGCTTGTTAATCCGATTTGCGGCACAGCCCATTCTGTTAAATTATCACCAGTTCCGTAAACACTACAAGTGCTTGCCATTAAAAATCTTTTAACACCTTTTACCCTTGCAAACACGGCAAGTTTACAAGCCCCTACATAATTAATATCCTCTGTTTGTGATTCCAATGTTGGATGTGGTGGAACTACAGCCGCTAAATGAATAACAGTATCCACATCTTTTATCGCTTTATCCATTAAAACTAAATCACGGATATCACCCTTATAAAATGTTAGCCTGTTATGTTTTAAATCTAATTGGTCTAAATCTACCGCATTAACTTCATGTTCTTTCAATAGTTCCGGTAAAAGTTTTGATGCGATATATCCTGATGCTCCAGTGACACAAATTTTCATAACTTAACGCCTCCAAAAGCTAAACTTTTTGCAGTTGCTACAGATAATTTTGCCTTAACAAAATCCAACTCAAAATTTCCGTTCAATATTTTTTCTTTAGTAATTAAATTCGCTCCAATAAATCCACTTAGTTTTGAACATGATGGATACGTGTCAATGATAACCATCGGAGTCTCAGTTATATAAGCAAACATACTACTATGATAACGCATTCCAATAAATGCCGAACACTCACTGATATCCTGTAATACATTTACTACATTTTTTTTGAACAATCTGACCTCAGCATTATCAATTAAAGTAGATGCATAAAAATTTAAACCTTCATCAGATTTATTGAAATTAAAAAAAACAACATTCCAATCCTTATGAAATAATAACCATTTTTTTACTTTTTCCATTAGATTATTCGCCAATAAACTATCTTTATTTTCATCATTATAAAACAACTTGTAATAAGGGGTTAATGATATGCCCAATATTTTCTGTTTTATTTTTGGTTCATAATTTAATACTACACTTGAATCAAATGAATTTTCGTCACGTATTGTAATTTCATCTGAAATACAATGTGCTAATAATCCTAACCAACTACTTTCAATTCCAACATTAAACATATAAAAATCTTTGCCTGACAATTTACTAATCAACCCTAACAATAATATTCTAGCCGACTGTTTTAACCATCCTTTGCCCCAATCCCTTAAATGTGTTCCTCCACCTAAAACTATATCATCAGCCCATAAAAATCCTTTAATAAGACTTTGCCCTTTATGATAAAAACGTAAATCGCCATAAGTTCTATACTTAAAAATTTCACTTAAACCTTGCTGCATAGCATCATCACCAATATTATCATACCCGTAATAACCAATCACGAAAATATTATTCGCCATAATAAATTACAGAATCCCCGCTTTTAAAAACTTCTTTCATATTGCTTGTATCCGGTAAATCAACTAATCTACGCATTGCCGGTTCAGTCCACGTTGTCATTTTTCCTAATTGATTATTTTGGTTTGATAAAAATAGATAGTGTGGCTCTTTTGGTGCTTTTTCAACAAACTGACCATTAAATTCTATATACCCTAAAAACAGGTAAGTATCAGTAAACCCAACATGACATTGCTCTTTGTCTATGTTATTTTTCATCCATTTTGCACATGCAATATCATCATCATTAAATATGCCGATCAATCCTTGATTCCAATTATATGCTACTGAATATGGCGTTGATAAAACTAAACTTGGAACATCGCTACGATTCAAAGTATAAATTAATCCAGACGTAAAAATATAATAAATAACCAACACACCTGCAATCAACCATTCCTTGCCAATCTTTGAAAGACCAATAACTAACAACGGGCTGGCAAAAAATAAAGCAGAATGATACCATCGAGTAGTATTAATGATGTTTGCGACTTTCGGAATAAATAAAA
>JBAZGP010000503.1:0-2943 GCA_041652835.1 Lutibacter sp.
GATTACATCAGTACTTTTTATACCCAATAATTTTCCTTCTGTGGCACATGACGTTAAAATTGTATCGTTTGTATGCGCAACACCTTTTGGTTTTCCTGTAGTACCAGATGTATAAAAAATAATTTCTGAATCATTGTTAAATTTTCCTATATTTTCGCCGAGAATATTCCATTCACCGCCAGATTGTATCATATTTGCTTTGATATCGTTGATTATATCCTCATCTTCATTTGACTTTAAAAATGGAGGCGTTAAAACTGGTATGCCCCCTGCTTGCATAACAGCAAAAGCGTTTATAATAAATTCGGGGTGCATCATAGATTCTAATACAATTCGATAGCCATCTTTAATGATTTTTCGGAGATTTTCTGATTTTTGTTGTATTCTCCGATTTAAATCTCCATATGTTATTTGCTCATCTCTATACAGTATTGCTACTTTTGTGCTATCTGTAAACGTAAGTGCATTCAATGTAGAACTCATTAGTAAGCATTAAGTCTGATGAATGGATAAAGTTTGTCAATGAATTTAGAGCAACTTCGATTTAAGCGTACAAATGAAAAAGGATATATATTCAATTCATCGAATGGTGATGTATATGAATTAAATGAAACATCAAGTATCATAGCTGAAGGATTATTCAATAATAATTTAGAAGAATCGATAAAAACTATTCTTGAGATATATCACGTTGATGAAAATACTCTTCAAAATGATGTAGATGAATTTTGTACGTTCATAAGGGAAATATGCGAATAGGGCTAACAGGAATGTCGGACAAAGCACCAGGTATGCCTGTTGCTCGAAGCATAAAGCATGGATGCCCTGAAATGGAGATTGTAGCATTTGGGGAACCATTGGATGCTGGAATGTATGTTAGTGTGGATTCATCATCTGTAATAGAACCTTTTGATATTGACGCAATCGTGGAAATATCATTAAGGAAAGGCGTAAGTGCCATAATTCCAAATACTGATGACGATGTGGAAGCATTTTCAGAAAGTAAAGGTGTTTTTGATGAACATGGTATCAAGCTTTTAATTCCAAAACCAAACATAGTTAGACTTGCAAATGATAAACTTGAGACATACGCTTATGCAAAATCCAACAATGTTGTGATGGCTGAGACAATTCGATATTCATCAAATATTGATTGGGAACCCCCATATTTTCTCAAGGGAGATTCGAGAGGCGTTTTCCACATACGCTCTAAAGAAGAGGCATTTACAATATCTCAATACTTAGGCCAGATGGGGGAAAGAACAATTGCACAAAAATATGTTGATGGAGAACCTTATAGTGTTGCTGGCATTGTCTATAATGGAAATGTACTTACGTTAATGATTAAAAAACTAAAAATTGCCGAAAATGGAAATACTATTTTTGGCGTTACTGTATTTGATAAACATCTCATTAACATTGTAAATGATTTCGTTCTGAATATCGGGTGGAAAGGCCCATTCGAAATGGAATTTATTAGAAACAATGGATATCATTTAATCGAAATTAATTCAAGATTTCCATGCTGGATCGATGTAGGTATTAATGCAGGTTTAAATCTTCCAGCAATACTAGCTGAAATCCTAATTAATGATCGATTTAAAAATGATAAATTATATAAGACTGGTATTGCGTTTATCAAATACATAGAAAATATTATAACTGATATTGATGATATTGTAAGTATGGATATCGTAGGTGATGTTGAATGGAAAAAAAGCAATATATAAAGCCAATAATTGAACGAAAGGCAATATTCACGGACACCGGCAGATATCTTGGACTTAGTGCCAAAAATTCACAAAGCTTATTTTTAGATAGACCTAAGAAGAACGCTTAATTTGCATTATAAAAAATACGTAGTGACGTACCAATCTTGAAAATTATGCATCAACTTCTAGAATAGTAGGCGGGTGTGAAGATCCACTAAAATTGGTATTTTTATCTTGTTTTGTATCTCGAAAGTCAGTACTTTCAAGGTTTGATCCAGAAAAATCAGTGCCACGTAAGTCAGCTCCGCGCAAGTCTGCTCCCTTCAAGTTTGCACCGGTTAATGTAGCATTACTCAAATCCACCCCCATTAATTTTGTATTTTCAAGACTCGCCCCATTTAATTGTGCATTATGTAAATTTGCCCCTTTTAGATTATTTTTATATAAGGCATTCTTTCCCGGTAACTTAAAACCATCCATTGTAATTCCATTCGAGTCGGTAAATCCTAAAATTGCTTCATTTAAGTTAGCCCCATTTAATTGTGCGCCAGTTAAATCAGCCCCACTTAAAACTGTAGAACTGAGATTTGCTCCATTTAACTCAGATTTTCTTAAATTAGCCAACCTTATATCTGCTTCTACCATATAAGCCCCATTTAATTTACAATTTTCTAATATAGTTTGTATTAACTCAGCTTTTGTCATTATACACGCTGATAATTCAGATCCAAATAAATTTGCAGAACATAATTTTGCTCCCTCAAAGTTGGATCCATTATATACAAATTTTTGATATACATTTTTTTGATATACATTTCGTTTGTCGGCTTCCTCTCGAAAGATAAGATCAATGGATTGACCATCATCAATTTGCAATTCTACTTTGCATTTATTTTCAATGAGCTTGAGTGATATGTTTTTGCCATTCAACACCCGATTATAAATAATTATTTTGTTATTGATTTTTTGTTTTTTTATTACTGCTATGTCGGTCCAATGATTGCCATATTTATCCCTCAGAAAATCTAGTAAATTTCTATATTTATTAAATAATGGTTCATACTCCATCGACACTTGATCCCAATTGAATAAACATAATTTCCCTAAATTCTTTTTGCGAAGGTTTGCATGATTCAAATCAACTTCTCCCAATGTCTCATCTATGTAATTATTAGTTACTAAACCTTTTACACTTAATCCCAATTTCTCAAATTCTGGTATATTGGGAGTG
>JBAZGP010000504.1:0-2938 GCA_041652835.1 Lutibacter sp.
TACATCTTTTGTCCAAATCTGCTTGTGTAGCTGTTTGCAATGCTGTTTCTGCCGCAACTACATAACTAACAGGTTGCGATATATTTACAAGTGTGTAAGTGTCGCCTATTTTTGGTTGAACCGGAGTACCTGAATTATAACGTGGTGTTGCATATCCCGAAACGGTATCTATAACAGCATTAAAGTAAATTCTGTGATTAACATCGTCGAACTTCCATATCTGGCATTGCATTCCAGCCATATCTCCGGTTTTGAAAATTATTTGAGCATCCATACCGGTAATCAGGTAGTCGTTTAGATCGAAGTCCAAAGATGAATCCTCAATATAACTTAACGTTGAATTATAAAGCCTGTCAACACCGTCGAAAACAATCGAAGAAGCTGTTAATGTACCTGTGAATTTTGGGAAAATAGAATCATCGGTAAATTGCCCCTCACGAACACCGTATAGATCAACATTTTTCTCCAAATAACGTTTTCCATCAACCTCAAAGATTAATCTTTTTGATCTCGCAGCATAATAATTAGGCAGATTAGTCGTTCCGCCAAACCCATACATTCTGGTAACGATATTTTGATCCTGAACTGATTGACGGTCAATTTTGTATAATCCTAAATTTCTACCGTATTCAAAGCGGTATGCAGTTGTGTTCCCTATTATTTTTTTAACATTGATCTGTTTTCCGATTAGTTCATATTCCATTTTGAACGTTGAGGCAATCCTGTTCAATGTCGTATTGCAATATTCATTTGCAAATTGCATTGTAATATACTCAGTCGCCTCAATTGTCCCTTTTGTCCATCCTGATGAAATGGTATTGATATTGGTAATTAGATCGTCTATGAAATCAGATGCTGTGCCGTTTTTTGAAAAATCCGCCAATCCATCAGATGAAATGAATAGTTTTCGGCTTAATTCCGCAATAACACTCTCGAATACGATTGTGTATTGAAAAGTTGAATTATTAATCTTCGTGACGTTTGGCACTTTTTCAATGTAGTAATTTTCAGATTTATGAACAATATAATCTCCTATCTGAATATTAAGAATACTGTTTGAAATAAAATCAGCCACGATATGATGTTCATTCATGAGGCGTTTCGTAAACACTGTTTTTTCGTCAATATTTATCGTCTCCTGAAGAACAGGAGGTGAACCGGGCCTATATATTTCAATAGTTGAAATCATAGATTAGTAACTGAAATTACCTGTAAATTAATCTTGAATCTTCCTATCATTCCATTATTGTAAATAAAAACATCATTAATTGTAAATCCCTGAGCAGCAAAACAAGAAACTGATATTTCTGCATTTATTTTAATCGTACGTAATCCGGGACTTGAAAAAACTTTGTAAAGAGCTTTAATTTTTGACTGAAAATCCTCTAAAGAAGTTCCAATAACAAAACCGTTTAAATCCAAAGTTTTATTTTTGCGCTTCGTGATCTGATAACCCTCTGCGCCCCATTTGGTAAATTGCATTTCTTTTAAATCAGGTAAACTTTGTATTTCTTTTTTTGATGCTGGTGTTAGTCCAAAGGAAAGCATCGAAATTGAATCAATAGTATTATCTGAAGTTCCTGAAGCTGGAAGTGTTCCGCCTGTTAAATCTACAACCGGTTCACGAAAATTAACTGAAACAAAACATCCACCTTGCAGATATTCAGGATCAACTTTGCGAACTATTACGTTATGATTTCCATACGGGGTAACTAAAGGATTCAATCCTGTTACTGCTTGTATATCATCATAAAATGTTTTTAAATTAGCATTAAGTACGGAATTTGTACCCTGAATTGATCCATATAAATTTAAGTCTCTGCCCCCAAAATAAATATCACCAGTTGCAGACCAATCCTCTATTCCATTTTCATCCCCCCAATCATGTGAAGTAGTACCTATTCGTGCTGGCATGTCAAAACAACCTTGCACGCTTATGTTTGAATTTGGTGCATGGCCGGCATGAAGACCATATTTTGTCAGAAGATCATATGAATTGAGAGTATACATTAGATTCCTTTAATCCATTGTTGTTGTGCGTTCTTTGAAATTATCTTTAATTCTATCACTGCATTCTGAACTTCGGTAACAGTATTGAAAGTATTTCTTTCGATATTAATAAGATTATCAACAGCGAGTCTTGAATAATCCCTGATCCCTGTCATGGAGTCCGCTTGCCGCCTCATTAATCCCACAAATTCACCAGGTGTCTCTTCTGTTATTTGACGTAAAATTGAATTACCTGTCAGTGCAGGATTATTAATGTTTTTTACATCAATTCCTGCAACCGCATAAAAAGAATTTCGTTCATCGATTCCTTTTTGTGCAATTGATTCGTATTGTTTTTTTAAGTCATTTTTTTCTTTTTCACTCAAACCATCCGTTTTCATAGCTCCGGCAAAATCTGAATACCATTTTTTTAGCGAGGTTGAAAGATTATTATTAATAATTCCGTTCACAATCGCATCCTCCATGTATTTCTCAAAATTGTCAGAAATATCTGAAAGTGTAGTATCTGTACTCAGTAATAGATCTTTTAATGAGTTTTTTGCACTATCAAAAGTCAGATCGGTTAATGATTCTTTTAATGTATCAGTCATTTCCGATAAAGCATCGCCGCTATCAATGATTGTCTGCAAATAACCTCTCGTTTGATCGTCTATTTTAGCCCAAGCTTCTGGTAATTCAGTCTTTATTTGTTCGAGTTGTTTTGGTGTCAACTCAAATAATTTATAAGGATCACCTGTGTTTAATTTCATCCCGCTAAATATTGTCTTAGTTGTCGCACCTACATCAATTCCGAGTTTTTGTATTTGCTGCCAATAATTATTTGATCCTCCCAATTCGCCTGCAAGTTTATATCCATAAGTATGCGAATGAGCCGCATTTGATTCAAGATATGCCTTTCCTAAATTCTTTGTAGCCTCTATTTGTTTAT
>JBAZGP010000505.1:0-2925 GCA_041652835.1 Lutibacter sp.
CTCAAGCAAGGCCATGATACCCAGGCCCGATGAACGCAAGGCCCCGATCGGCGCCGCCAAAAATCGTTTTGGTTGCGCATAGCTGGCGGCACTGATAACGACATCCGCAAACGGCAGGCGTTCGCAATCGGCAGGGTTGCCGAGATTGGCGTAGGCGACTTGTAGCCGGTCAAATGGCTCTTGTTCTGGGTGCAATCTTGTTTGCACGACTGCCATGATATGCAGGTTATAAATTGGCGCGGCTTTAGTCAGGATATTGACAATGTGCGACCCAAGCAAGCCGCTGGCACCCGTGACCATGACCGTCTTATTTGCCAACGGTGACAGGTCAACGGATTTTAGCACGTGACTGGCTATGCCGTCGTAGGTCGAGAGATTTCCCATATTGCCCTCCGAATGTCCGAGTAATAAATGCCCGCTGTCTTGTCCATCTGGCGCAATGTGCCATAGTGATGGACGAATTCACGCCGCGGGGATAGGTTGATTATCCTGCCTACGCCGCACTCTGCAATGTCGCGGGAAAGAGTCGAGTAGAACGGCTCCACCAATACAACCTTCAGGCCCGCACAGGTGGCCCGGATGGTGTCCATATCCAACGGCCTCACGGTGGGCAGGTAGACGACGGTAATCTCTGGCAGATCCCGCACCGCCTGGCTGACTTGCGCTAACGTGTTGCCAACGGCAATAATGCCAATCTCAGCACATCCCTTTTTGTTGACAATCGCCTTGCCAATAACGGTGTCGCTATAATCGTACCCGTTGCGCTCCACACTCAAGCGCATGTAATACGACTGCCCGCTGTCTATGGCCTGCTTGAGCATGGCGTCAACCTCACCTGGCGCGCCAGGGCAGAGCAGGCCCAGGGATGGCACGTTATACAATGTCGGGATGTCTGCCGGGCAGTGATGCGTCGCTCCCATCGTTGCATAGTCGTATGACGCCCCAACGGTGACATAGATCACGGGCAGATTGTTGTAAGCGTTGACCTTGATTTGCTCCAATGCCCGCTCTGCGAGAAACGGTGCAATCGTATAGACGACGGGTATCATACCCGCTTTGGCAAGCCCGCCCGCCATGCTAACCATAGCCTGCTCACTAATACCGCAGTTGATGGCGCGCTTGACGTTGCGGAATGCGTACCCGCCCACATCGCCATACAACAATATAACGCGCTCGTTATATTCGCAAATGTCGGTGATGGTCGCGGCAAATTGCGCTCTCATGGCGTCAACTCCCACCAGTTTTCATTCCACGGTTTCATATTTTCAAAATCATTCGGTTTCGTTGCTGATGATATTTCTGACGGCAATGGGACATAGTAACTTCCAATCCACTTAAATTGGTCTAGTACGTCGTTGTAACCAAGCTCATACAACACACTAAGCAAAAACTTTTCACTCTTATTGTGCAATCTTACGCGCGGTAGATTTTTCAATAGCCACTCTGACATATCCCAACTACCAGAATAAGCCATTGATGCACCAAGCCAATCGGCAATCATTTCAACGCAATAGATACGCGGCATCTCAACCATTCCAAGTTCAATGTCGGCCCCATCAAGCTCCCATTCGTCTTGAAAAATCCAATATTGCCAGTGATGGGGGTTGTTGTGCACATGATGCAGCCATGCGAGTGCAAATCCTTTTGGGTCATCATTCGGCCCAAAGAAGCGCCTGGCATAATGGATAAATTCCTGTGGTTGATACTTGCTGGCGTCGTGCTTCTCCGCATGTGCAAACGGAATACCAAGTTTGTTACATGCCGTCCACACGTGAGAAAGATGAGTATAGAGACTGCGGCGATATTTGTCTGCGCACTCGTTTAGGTTGTATGCTTTTTCATTCATGGCGTCAACTCCTCAATCATCTCCCGCGCCTCAACGGCGTTTGGCGCTTTGCTGTGCCACGTTTGCGGCTCTGCCATCATGCGGGCGATCCCATTGCCTTTGACGGTATCGGCCAATACTGCCAGCGGGCCGCTGCGCATCTCGAAGCACTGCACAAGTGCGTCGTGGTTGTGCCCGTTGCACTCAACTGTCACGAAGCCGTATGCCTGGAATATGTCCACCGCGCCGCGGCATGGATGGGTGGCGTTGCTGTCTAATATCACGGTGATGGGTAGGGCCATGCTGCCAATCAAGCGCAGGGCCTCCAGCGTGGCGCCCTCCTGCATCTCACCGTCACCGATCAGGCAAAATACACGCGGGCCATGCAAGCCGATTGCCAAGCCTGCCGCCAGCCCCAGGCCATGACCCAGACTGCCGGTGCTGAATTCGACGCCAGACACTTTGCAGGCGTCCGGATGCCCACCGCACGCCGCGCCGTATGTCCCGAACGCGAGCATAGCGTCATGGGTGATAATGCCCTTATCGGCAAGCACAGCGTACAAGGCAAGCGCGGCGTGCCCTTTGCTGAGTACGAACCTGTCACCATCTTGCATGGCGTTGTGGTATAGGACATAAATAATGTCAAGCACCGATAACGCGCTTGGCACGTGCCCGGTATAGGCTGTCTGGGTCGCCTGGATTATGTCGCGCTTGAGATGGTTCAGGTTCACAGCCCCAGCTCCTTTTTGATGATCTGGCGCAGCTCTTGCGCACGTATTGCCCACGTGTGGCGCGCCATGACCAACTCATGCCCGTTGATGGCGTATTGCGTCCAGGCGTGGTCGGCTAACAACTCGCTGATTATCCCCGGCACCTCTGCCGTATCTGCGAATGAGCGGTAATGTATCCGGTCTTGTAGGTCGTCACCGTCAACGGTTGGGATAGGGCCGGTCAAGACGCAGGCCCCAGCCGCCATTGCGTCGAGGATGCGGTGCGGTCTGTTGGTCACGGTGCGCGGTAGGTTGACGACAATCCGCGCCGCGCCCATATTGGCCGCGTATTCGTCCAGCCCCGCCACGCCAGAGCGGTAACTCCACCCG
>JBAZGP010000506.1:0-2921 GCA_041652835.1 Lutibacter sp.
TGTTAAAACTTTTAAGCAAAAAATTACCGTTGCTGAGGCTCAAATTGCCATGATAAAAAATAAAATAACCCATTTATGCATTACCAAAGACGGAACGCCAAACTCTGAATTAATTGGTGTTTTATCGGAACATGATATTGTTGTTATGCATGGAAACAACCCTTCTTTATTGATAAAAAAAATAAACCGGGCAAAAGATGTAGACGCATTAAAATATATACGTGAGAAAGCATCAAATTTGCTCCAAGGTTATATTGAACAAAATATTCCAATTACATTTATCTCAAAAATTATTTCTGAAATAAATGAAGGCCTCACCATAAAAATCATTGAACTTTCTATTGAAGAAATGGACAATCAGCCACCAGTTAAATTTGGATGGCTGGCTTTGGGAAGCCAAGGCCGAAAAGAACAGTTGCTTATGACCGATCAGGACAATGCCTTGGTTTTTGAAAATGTTTCGAAGGAAAAATACCAACCCACAAAACAATATTTTTTACAACTTGCAAAAAAAGTTACCGAAAAACTAAACGTTATTGGCTTTGAATATTGCCCTGCTGAAATGATGGCAAGCAATCCAAAATGGTGTTTGTCATTATCCGAATGGGAAAATCAGTTCAATTCCTGGATTAAAACGCCTACAGAAGATGCCATCATGATGTGTACTATATTTTTTGATTACAGTTTGGTTTTTGGAGATAAGAAATTGGTGAACGCCATGTCTGACAGCATTTTTGAATCGATAAAATCTTATGAAATATTTCTAAATTTTTTAGGAAGAAATGCGCTTAGAAACCCACCTCCTATTGGATTTTTCAGACAGTTTTTAGTCGAAAATGATGGCGCAAACAAAGATCAATTCGACATAAAAAGCAGGGCCATTATGCCTTTGGTAGATGCGGCTCGACTGCTCATTTTATCGCACAATATAAAAGATAAAAACAATACCATTTCTCGATTTAAAAAATTAATTAAAGTAGAGCAGCAAAATGAGGATTTATATTTGTCGTGCATTGATTCCTTTAAAATATTACAGCAATTCCGCACCGACCAAGGTCTAAAAAATAACGATTCAGGTAGGTATGTTGACCTTAACAATTTGAGCAAATTTGAAAAATTAAAATTAAAAGGATGTTTTAAGCCTATTACAGCTATTCAGGAATTATTAAATATCAGGTATAACTTAGCCCAAATGATGTGATGCTATCTTGGTTTAAAAATAAAAATTATCCTGCTTTTTGGAATGAATATCTAAAGAAATTCAAAACTAAACAGCCTAAAACTATTGAAAATACACGTTTTGTTGTTTTTGATACTGAAACCACTGGTTTAGATATCTCTAAATGTAAAATTTTATCCATTGGAGCAATTGGTATTTTCAACAATACTATTGACGTTGCCGACAGTTTTGAAATCTATTTAAAACAGCAAGAATTTAAAGCTGAAACTGTTGAAATTCACGGAATTCTAAAAGAAGGAAAACTTAAAAAGCTCAACGAGGCTGAGGCTTTGGAAAATTTTATTAATTATTTGGGAAGCTCAGTTTTAGTAGCACATCATACTGCTTTTGATATTGAAATGATAAATACTGCTTTAAAAAGAAACAACTTGCCGAAGTTAAAAAACAAAAGTATTGACACTGGTATTTTATACAAAAAATTGGAAGGCAAAAAAGACAGTCATTTTAATTTAGATGTGCTTTGCAAAGAATTCAACATTCCAAAGCACGACAGGCATACTGCTGCTGGAGATGCTTTTATTACAGCACTCCTATTCTTAAAAATTATTTCAAAATTAAAAAAGGAACGTAACTTACATTATTCTGATTTGTTTAGGGTTTCAGGCAAAGAAGGACTAATAGCCTGAGTTCGATTAATCAAAATAGTTGTAATTTCGGATGTAATAGACAAAATGGTTATTTTTTATGTGATATTTTTCATGTGGACAAAATGGTTGGTCAGGCCATTATGATTCCTAAGCATATTTTTTAGGTCTGAGAAATGCCCTTCTATCATGTTCGTTCTGTTTGGTATACCCAGTCCATAGTTTTTAATATTTTATAGTAAACATTCAATACTAAAAATTGATATATAATTTACAAAATAAAAATCATCTAAGCCAAAACGCTAACTATTATTTTACCTTAAAATTACTGAAATTAGAACTTTAGAAAAAATCGAATTAAATTCATAATTTAGCAAGCGTAAAATTAATTTCAAAAAATTATGAAAAATAAGTATGCAGATTTTATTTCGGATGAACACTTTTTAGATTGCGTGGAAAATCTTCATAAGGCATACTTAAAGGCCAAAAATAACATTACAAAAAAGAGTTTTTACAACAATAAAGTTGACACTATTAAACTAACATTTGATGCAAAATTCAATGATATTGATGAAGAGAGTTTAATTCAAGCTGAAATTTTACGACAAATTGACAAATCTATTAATAATTCTATAGGAACTTTTCACGAACAAATATTAGGTGGAATAAAAGGTTTTGAAATTGGTAATTTAAGTGGTTTTGATATAAAGGCGGAAGATGATACTTTATTTGCAGACATAAAAAATAAACACAATACAATGAATAGTAGTTCTGCCGAAGCACTTTTTCAAAAGCTTTCAAGATATGCAGATACTTACAAAAAATCTAAATGTTATTGGGTTCAAATTTTAGCAAAAAGTAGTTTCTGTGAACTTTGGAAAGGAGAAATCAACGGCAAAGAATATAGTCATAGTAGGGTTTATAAAATTTCTGGCGACCAATTTTATGCATTGCTTTCAGGCCAAAAAAACGCCCTTTTTCAACTTTATAAAAATCTTCCAATTGCAGTGAAAGATTATCTAAATTCTATTGAAAAAAGTGAGTTTGTAAAAGAAAACTCTGCTTTGGATGAAATCAAGGCTGAAACTAAAACTTCA
>JBAZGP010000507.1:0-2904 GCA_041652835.1 Lutibacter sp.
ATGTATTAACCGGTTTTAAATGGATTGCCGACGTGATCAGGCAGAATGAAGGGAAGAAAACCTTTATTGATGGCGGCGAAGAAAGCTACGGTTTCATGATTGGCGACTTTGTGCGTGATAAGGATGCGGTTTCTACCTGTGCCAGGATTGCCGAAGTTGCTGCCTATGCCACAAACCAGCGTAAGAGTTTTTTCGACATCCTGATCGGGATTTACATCGAATTTGGTTTTTACAAGGAAAGCCTGCTTTCGATAACCAAAAAGGGCAAGACCGGCGCTGAAGAGATCCAGAAGATGATGGAGAATTTCAGGAACAACCCACCGGAATCCATCAACAACTCGAAGGTTGTTGTGATGAAGGATTACCTCACCGGCAAGGAAACCGACCTGCTTACCAAAAAGGAAACAAAGATCGATCTGCCAAAATCGAATGTTTTACAGTACTATACAGCCAACGGCAGCAAGATCAGTATACGGCCTTCGGGCACCGAACCCAAGATTAAATTCTATTTTGGTGTGAAAGACAAGTTAAATTCGAAGGAAGAATACGCCGCCGTAAACAAAAAATCAGACGAAAAGATCGAAGTGATCATTAAAGGGCTGGGATTGAAATAAGCGGGCTGTTTTTCTGAATGGTATTAAAAAACCGAATTTGAGAACTTCAGGTTCGGTTTTTTATGAGTTCTCCATTTATAGTTTTTTTATTGACACTAACCGAGGCTTTATTGTTAACCCTGATTCAGTGAGGCTTGATCGTGCCGCCCACTTGAAGCCCTATTTATTAGGCCTTGCTGTTCTTTTGTCTGTTTATTGAATTACTATTTTTTTATTCACCACATTTTTCTTTTCATCTATTATCTGAAAAAAATAAATTCCATTACTCATTTCACCTTTTTCTATTATTAGTAGTTGGCCTGTAAAGTTTATTATTCTAATTTCTTTACCAAGTAAGTCCATAACTTTTATGGTTGCCTTTCTTTGTTCTTCATTAAAAGCGATTGTAATTATCGAAGTGAAAGGGTTAGGGTAAATAGAAATGTCACTTTCAATTGTATGTTCGTCGATACCAATTGAAGTGCAAAGAGTTACAACGGTACATCCACTATTTACTATTGTATAAGGTGAAGTAACAAATCCACCTGAATAGACTTGTGTTGCAGGGTTCATAACTTGAGTAGCTGGATTCTCTTGAGTTGTATTAAAATTCCCCTCAAAGCAACCGCTATTTCCATTAGAATCGGTCTTGATTAAATAAACAAGAACATTTGTCCGTCCGCTAATAATGTATCCTCCATCTGTAGTTTGCTGGATGGATTTGCCATCAGCAACATCAAATCCAGTAAAAGTTTTTGACCAAAGCATATCTCCATTAACATCGGTCTTGATTAAATAAACATTCTCTTCTGTGCTGCCTGCAATAATAAATCCTCCATCAGTGGTTTGCTGAACTGCATTTCCAACATCAATGTTCGGCCCTCCAAAAGTCTTTGACCAAAGCATATTCCCATTGGCATTTACCTTTATTAAATATACATCATAATTTCCTGCTCCAAAACTTTTGGTATATCCGGCAATAATATATCCCCCATCTGTAGTTTGCTTGACTGACATGCCATAATCATCATTCATGCCACCAAAAGTCTTAGACCAAATCAAATCACCATTATCATCTGTCTTTATTAAGTAAACATCATAATATCCCGCTCCGAAACTAGTTGTCTTTCCTACAATGATATACCCACCATCGGTTGTTTGTTGAACTGAATATGCTTCATCGTAATCAAACCCAGAACCTCCAAAGGTTCTTGTCCACATTGCATCTCCATTAACATCGGTCTTGATTAAATAAACATTTTCTACTGTTACGCCGAAACTCGAGGTCGACCCTGCAATAATAAATCCTCCATCAGTGGTTTGCTGAACTGCATTTCCGGCATCAGAGTTTGGCCCCCCATAAGTTTTTGTCCACAAAGTATCTCCATTAACATTGGTTTTAACTAAATAAACATCACCAAATGGTTCGAAACTATTAGCAGTTCCAGCAATAACATAACCTGCATCGGTTGTTTGCATGACAGAAAAGCCCTGATCTACTGCCGTTCCACCAAATGTTTTTGTCCATATTGTATCACCAAAAGAATTAGTTCTTATTAAGTAAACATTCTCTTCATCCCATCCTAAATTGCTTGTGCAACCACCAATTATATATCCACCATCCGTAGTTTGCTGAACGGAATATCCAACATTATCATATGTTTGTCCATAAGTCTTCTGAAAGGTTGTTTGCGCTTTTGTGCTTAAGCCAATGAAGATTAGCATTGTAATAATGAATAATTGTTTTTTCATTGTATTATTTTTTAAGTTAATTAAAATCATATTATTGATTTACATAAAAATGGTTTACTTACAATGTGGCATATCTCGCTGTAACCTAACAAAAGGTAACGAATACTTCCAAATATGACTGAGAAACATTACCATCTGTTCATGTTTATTGTTTTAACAAAGATAAATTTTATTACAAATCATCGAATTGAGATTTAATGTCTTGCAAACTTTTATCGGTAACCCGCTTGAACATACAGTAATTCCATACTATTGCCAATGTATTTGGTTTGTATTGTACGGTTTGTACAGTTTTTATTTCCTTAAAGCCTTTCATATTTCATCTGTTAAAGATTTTTTTTAACATCAAATGTAAACATTATTTCAAATAGCCAGATCATTGAACTGAAATATTTTGGTAACCAATCAGTTTTAAAAAGCAAAGTTATTAACAATTTGGCTTTAAAATGTAGACTTCGTAAGAGCGCAAAGAACGTGTTTAAAGGTTGATACGTATCTTTATCGAAATCAGGTAATTGCAATAAACATGGACATTTTGTCCACCTTAATAACATATAAA
>JBAZGP010000508.1:0-2901 GCA_041652835.1 Lutibacter sp.
CACTATAAGTGTAGAACTTGAACCATTAGAAAGACCAAAGTTCAGGCAAGCACAAATTCAATTTTGCAGAAGATTAAATGAGATGAACGCCAAACTGGATAATGGTAAGAAAATATTTTTTGACGTGACTACTGGTTAAAATGTCCAGTTTTGCCTATCGCTTTTTGTTTTTATTACGAAGTCTATACCTATATAAAATTCTAGCAGAAGAATTTCAAATTCCAGCCTATCTTGCATTTGCACCAAATCATATTTACATCAAATTGCATTGTAAAAAAACAGGTTGGTACAATACAGAGTTAACAAGTGCGACTTTTCCTGTTGATGCCTGGATTATGGCTTCTGGATACGTTCATTTAGATGCAATCCGTAACGGCCTTTACATGGACACTTTAGGTATGCAACAATCTGTTGCTTATTGCTTACTGGATTTAGCACAAGGCTATCAGCAAAAATTTGGAAAAGATAATCCTGAATTTGTTGTAAAATGTTGTGAAACAGTATTGAAATACCATCCCGTCAATGTAAATGCTTTGCTTACTAAAGCTGAAGCACAAAAGCATTTTATTGATACAAAAATGAAAATTATAAATGCAAAAAGCCCTAAAGAACTTTTTAGTGATGATTCAATTAAGGCTATTTACGAAGATATGGAAAAAACCTATGTGCAATTGCATCTATTGGGTTACCGCCGAATGCCAGAAGAAATGTATATGCAATGGATGGGTTTACTAAAATCTGAACCAGAAAAATATATAAATCAAAAAGTAATTCATAAATTTGAAAACCAATAAATTTTATAATTATGAGAAAATTAAGTTTATTACTTGGCGTTATAATTTCAAGTTTACAACTTATTAACGCTCAGGACATATTTAAACAACATGGTTTTAATAAGGAACCATTAACACTTAGTAATGGACGTTTCAACGAGTTCTTCACTAACGATGAAGTTGTTCAGTTAGGAACAGTTTTATTAAACGCTAAATCTAATGAAATCATTGCCTTTATTGATGAAGATACTGCAAGAGTAAAGTATTTAGCTGAGTTTTCAAGTCGTTGGTTTTCAATTGATCCTTTAGCTGCAAAATATCCCCAAGTCACACCTTATGTTTTTTGCGGGAACAATCCAATTCTTTTTGTTGATCCAGATGGCTTAGATTATTTTTATTACAATAATCAAGGAAATATGTTAGAACGGGTAAAAAATGATAAACCAGACGCGTTTTATTTAAGACAAACACAACAAGTAACTGAATTCCAAGAAAAGACTCTTGACGATGGTACTATTGTAAAAGAGGAAGTACTTGTTAATAAAACAGTTGATTCTCAAATAGATATGAATAGTGATTTAGGCAATATGATAAGAACTGTTTATGCCGAATCAGCAGGAGAAAGCAAAGAATCTAAATTAGGTGTGGCTGAAGTAATAAGAAATAGAGCGAATGACAAGACTCCTAATTCAGCAGCTAAAGGATGGGCAGCTATTTTTTCAAAAGTAGACACCTATGAGGAAGTTGTAAAACAAGCTGGTCAATTTGAATCTGTTCAATCAAGTGCATCAAGATATAGTAACCCTATGTCTATGTTAAAAGATTCGAAAGGTAATAGAAATGAAATGGAAACAACAGCTTTTTCAGAAAGTGTTGGTGCATCAATAAATGCACACTATCAAAAAACAAATACAGCACAAGGAGCTGTTTATTTTTATAGTCCATATATCAGTGCTCCAGCATGGACAACTAAACTGCAACAAGTTACTATCCAAGGGGTAAATAACAATGCATTTAAATTTTACAAATTTAAATAAATGAAAAACATACTTTTATTTGGGTTTATTACTTTGTTAATAGTTTCTTGCATTCCAAAAAATAAAGAGAAGTTAATCAAGAATCAAGAAACAAATTATGCTGATACGGTTTTATTTAAAGATAGTATATATCTTTTTTTTGAAAATTTATCTGATTCAACATATAGATTAATTTGGGGAAACAATGAATTAAAAAATACATCTATCGATACAATTCATGTTTTCCCTAATGGCAAATTAAATTTAGAATATTTTAATAGTAAAGCGATTATCGTCCGCCAAGGTTGTGGTTCTTCATGTTTCTTTGCTTATGTACTTCCTATATTTCAGAATGTTAAGGAAAAACTCTATATGTATCCTTTGGCTTTTGATACTACGAATAATTTAATTGCATACGGTAATGATAAGAATGATTTACTTTTGACTATAGAAAATTATATTTCATACAAAAAAATGAATATTAATGAAGATTTTTTAAAAGGACCTTTTTCCGGGTTTTGTATAGATAGTATATTTTTTCAATCTAATGGATTGTTTATTAAATGGAAAAATAGTGATGATGAATTAGTAACAAAACTCTTTGATATCAAAGAATTAAAATGATGTATGGAATTTTCTACCAATTCAACGCTCCCATCCCTTCTGCCGTCAGGTACTTTTGCATGCCACGCAATCCGAACCACAAACCAAAGCTTGCAAAAAAACCTGCCAGCCCGTCCCACTCCAACGCACTGTTTGACAAATCCATAGACTGATAAAAGCATGAATATTAGGCCAGTTGGTAACACCAGGTATAGTTAATTGCCGGTGCAATGGTGCGCAGATACCTGAAAGATTTTCGTGTTTTCGTACAAACGGATAAAGTAGGAAGGATTAAATCGGCAACTAACCATACCTGTAAACGTTACCCACTATTTGAATAAAAATCATTGAATATGGTAAAAGCGAAAAACAATCATTGTTTTTAACATCATGCAAATAATCCGTTACGGATATAATAATTATATGATGGTTAACCCTATTTGAAAAAGTTGATATCATGAACCAAGCGTTTATAGAACCCTTTTAAACCTAAAGAATAAATATGATGA
>JBAZGP010000509.1:0-2888 GCA_041652835.1 Lutibacter sp.
ATGCCTTGCCTTAGTGGATAAAAACAAATCACGATGTGCGATTATTTCATCCCATTCCTTAGTTTTTTCTAAGATAAATTTATCCGGTATGAATAATAATTCCAATATATTAGGGTTTGCATCAAGACATAACTTAAAATATTTTGTAATTTCCCAAAAAGTTTCGTCTGGAATATGCGACTCTACTTGTTCAACTTTTTCCATAAATCCAAAATAAAATTCTTCAGTTGGAATAAAAACTCCACGAACATCTGTATCACTTTGAGGGGTTGCCGTTCCATAAAGTTGACTTCCGGTTATTCCAGAGAAAATTATTTTAAAACGGTCATCCATATTAATCTCCTATATTTTCTACAAGTATTGGTTTATACCACGTAGAACTTTTAAAAATAAATTCGCTATGTTTTTTCATTGAAAGTATATACGCTTTTAAAGCATCTTTTAAATTAGCAACCGTTTCTGCCTCTGAATTTCCGCAAGTATGTAGCCCTTTAAACATTGGTACATATCCGTGAAATGAACCATCGTCTTTTTCAATTTTATAATTAAGCTTCTGTATTTTGTGAGCATTGATATAATGGTTACAATTATCAAAGTAACTTTTAACAGTAATTAAACCGTTGCTTCCAATCTCTATAATTTCAGCGACTAAAATTGTGTCGCTACGTGTAACTAATTCCCCTTTATTAATGTCTTTAATTTTCATAGTATTTATCCCTCGCTAACTTTAATAAAGTATCTTTATCATTCGCACCTGCTAAACCTTCGGAAATACAATCCAATAAATAATCCTTAATTTCACCTATGATTTTTCCAGGTTTTAAATTCAATGCCTCCATAATTTCATCACCGGAAATTGGTGACTTTTGCTTTGGAATTGCGACTTGAATTTCACTTATCATTTGCCGCAAAACATTTATCATTTCAATGTTAGGCTGTGAAGTTGACCCTAAATCACACTCCACTAAATCTATCAGCATATTAATGTCATTTTGATTGTCGTTATTAAACCTACGCATTAAACGTCCAACGGATTTTTTATTTAATCCATCACCGATTGACATTAATAACGGCTCCATGTGTCGCAAAACTAAATTTGAAACTCTATCAATGGTTGAATTATCATAAGCTAACCGTGTTAAAATTCCCTTTGATAAATCATAACCAATAAGATGATGACTATAAAAATGATGCCCCGTTTCAGTTATAGTATGTGATTTAGGTTTACCGATATCGTGGAGCAATGCTGCTAATCTAAACACTAAATTATCATTATCATAATCTTTTTTTGACGCACTGTTTAAGACCATTAAAGTATGATTAAATGCATCAGTAATATGAGCATGACCTTGCTCTAAGCCTTGCAAGTCTAATAATTCAGGAATGATATATTGCATCAATCTTTTATGACATAGTAATTGAATACCTTTTTTAGAATTGCTGGACAGTAAGATTTTATTTAGTTCATCCCTTATCCGTTCGTTAGAAATTACTTTTAGTCGTTCGGGATTAGCGATTAAAATATCTAAGTCAAAACCTAATTGACACGCAAAACGGATAGCCCTCATCATCCTTAAAGGGTCTTCATTTAATCGTTCATCAGAACCGACGCATCTTATTGTTTTATTTTTAATATCCCGCAATCCATTAAATTCGTCTATAATATTTCCATTAATCGGATATCGTGCTAAAGCATTAATTGTAAAATCACGCCTTGATAAATCCTGCAATAAATTTGTGCCGAAATTTACAATAGGCTTACGTGAATCCGCTGGATAAACTTCGCCACGATAAGTTGTAAATTCATATTTTTGACCATCATCAGAAATTAACCCGATAGTTCCAAAATCCATACCTACTGTATAGCATGAATAGCCTTTATTTTTGCCGCAAAACTCTTTTAAAATTTCTAAGGTTTTATCAGGTTTGCAACTTACTGCAAAATCAACATCTGATGATTTTCGACCTAAAATCGAATCACGCACAGAACCACCAACTTCAAAAATTTCAAAACCTTTTTGAATAAATAATTGTGCGACATCTTTTATAATTTCGTTAGCCATAAATTTTATCCTTAAATTTCCGATTAATTTTCATTTTGAACTTTTTTTCGTTCATACTTCCTTATATATTCACGTAAATTTTGCCGCAAAATTTCAGAGTATGTAGTATCTAATTCTTTAGCAATTCCCTGTAATTTTTCAAAATAAGTTTGGTCTGCTAAAAATATCACTCTAACTCTTTTACAAAAACATTTGAGAAAGCCCCCGGCTTTAGTCGTGGGGATGAATCATTCATTTTAAAAAACAACGCTTGACATTGTAGGTATCATCTATTATAATAACATATATGGAATACAAAAGCAACAATAGTCAAGTTTATTTGATCAACTATCATTTGATATGGTGTCCGAAAAGACGCAAGAAGGTTTTGGTCAGCAAAATAAAGGATAGGTTAGAACAAATAATTAAGCAAGTAGCGAATGAAAAACACGTTGACATTTTAGCGTTAGAAATTATGCCAGATCATTTGCATTTGTTTGTATCGACTTATCCACAATTAGAAATTCATAAGTTAATTAAATTATTTAAAGGTAGAAGTTCCAATATTTTAAGGAAAGAATTTCCAGAATTAAAAAAGATGCCCTGCATGTGGACTCGTAGTTATTTTATATCCACAGCGGGAAATGTATCTAACGGAACTATTCGTAAGTATATTAAAAATCAATTAAAGAAATAATAATGCAAAAGACATATAGATACAGAATATATGCAAGTGAAGAAACGATAGCCAAAGCTGAAAATTGGCTAAATTTGTTGCGTAATTTGTACAATTGTGCTTTACAGCAACGAACGGATGCGTATCGATTGCATCGTGAAACAATAACA
>JBAZGP010000510.1:0-2886 GCA_041652835.1 Lutibacter sp.
TGATTCATTAAGTTTTTAGCAACTAGAGCATGAAAACGCTCATCCCAGAGATTTAAAAATGGATCCAACAAAGCTGAAAAGCTAAAAATACAAATTGCGGTTAAACCTAAAAATACAAATGAAAAATTATGCTTATTTTTCATTTGCAAAATAATACTTGTGATAAAAAAAACTCCTCCAAAAATCAATAGGGTGATTTGAGAGCCATCAAAATATGTTATAAAAGAATGCATGATATGAAATATCTTTATAAAGTTATAGCCAATACAAAAAAATATAATTATTCTGTGAGAATTAAGGTCTTTGTATCAATTACTTTGCCGTCTGCAATTAAAGAGTATAAATACATGCCAGGTTTCAATTCAGAGGCTTTAATAATAATATCAACCTCATTTCGTTGCTCAACAGTATAGCTTTTAACTTGATTACCATGTAAGTTATATAAATACAACAGAGCTGAATTTACTTTACCTGACAATTTTAATTTAATGGTAGTATTCATATTGAAAGGATTAGGGTAATTCTGATATAGTGAACCCAATAGACTGTTCTCATTATTTAAAGAAGAAACGTTTGAACATAATTTTAATGTTTCAATCTCCTCTTTTAAATTTTCAATAGTTTTATTTTGTTGTTTTAATTCTTCAATTAATAAAGGAATAAAAGAAACATAATCAATACCGAACATTCCTTCATCATCTTCATAAACAAGTTCAGGAAATATCTCCTTTACTTCTTGAGCTATAAAACCATAATATAATCTATTATCCATTTGTTCTGGTGCACTGATGATTTTATTAGCATCCATTGTTTGTGTTTGTGCTACATTATCCGATGATTTTATAGTAGGTACATTCAAATTATATGATACACTTTTCAGTTTAAAAAGATTATTTGTTTGATTTGATAAAGGAGTGATATTTGACTTTACACGCTCATCAGAAGTATAGATAGTAGTATTTACCCTTATACTTCCATTTACATCCAATTTATATGAAGGCGTCCTTCCTATTCCAAAATCTCCACTTGAATTAAATGTCATTATAACAGAGGGAGAATTCACGTTTCGATAAATTTGCCCATAGCCATTTTGGTCAATTCCGAAACCAAATGCATAAATTGAGTTAATTGTCCATAAACGGGCGATATTTTCGGAAGCAGGGAATATTCTCGCTTCCAATGTTTCATCTATACCTGTTATTTCTAATTTACCACCGCTTGGAAATGGAGATTGTGAACCAATTTTTACATTTCCATTTGTTTTCACTTTAAGTTGAGCATATACGTTTAATGTTAAAACTAAAGTACATACTATCATTAATATTTTTGAATATGTTTTCATTTTTAAAATTTTTAAAATTAATAAATTAATTACAGGGTGTAGGTATTAAATTTAATTCACTTCCAAGAGGTACTGTAAAATCACCATTAATTGTTATTTCGTTAGTGGCTCTAAATGTTACAATATCTCCGCTTGACAAAAAAATATAACTTGAGCCATTACCAATTCTAATATTTTGCTTAACTGCAAAATTAAAATTACTCAAATCTTGATTATCATTTATTGCCGCATTAATATTGCAGTCCTTCTTTAATGTATAATATCGAAAATAATCAATATACATGTATTGAGGAAAAGAAGTTCCCTGATAAAACGGATAATCCGGATCACCTGCGAGCTGAAAATCCAGTACTACTTTCAAAGTGTCCATGTTAATAGTATCATATATTTCATAATAGGGAACATCGTCAAAGTAAAATTTCACTCTGTCCGTATTCCATTCTACTGCATATTTATGATAACTATTACAAAATACTGTTGGATTTGTGCGATATTCGAATCCTTTTGTAACAGCCTGACCATTTATAGAGGTATCTGAACAACCACTTCCAGTTGTTTTTGCATCTGCATATATGCTACAACATTGATCTATTATATCAATTTCATCATGATCGATTTCAATATCTCCATTAAATTCCTGATGATACGCCCATAATGCAGGCCAAAATTTGTCTGCATGCCCATTACCACTTCCATCAACAAAGCCGGGGAACCTTGCATAAATTTCTATATACCCATAATCATAATTTTCATTTATAGAGGTTATTCCTGCTGTTTTATAACCAACAAAATTGGGTGGATTGTTAAAACAAAATCCTTGGGATGAAGGACCATCACATTTTAAATACAATATGCCACCTGAAACAGATACATTTTGATTGCTAAATGCTGAGCTTCCTCCCCAATTATAACAATCATTACTCGGGCAATTTAATGGGTGCCATTTTGATAAATCTAACGAAGTCCCACTAAATTCATCACTTTTTGACATGTCAATTTGCCAATTTTCATCATCACTTGGTGATTGAGCATTTAACCTCAACTAAAAACTTGATGAGATTAAAATTCTTAATAAAAAAATCATTTTTCTTTTCATTTTTACCGTTTTTATGTTTAACAATGTATATTTGTATTGGCTATAACTCTCTTGTGTATATGACAAAATCATACCAATCATCCCAAATTATCTGGCTAAGTATGATAACTGTCATATTTTTTTTAATTCGATGGTAAAGATACTTTTTTTAATAAATCATCAAATAGTCTTTTTATTTTTCACTCTTCATTCTCCCTTCTCCATCTCCACAAGCACAGTCATACTTTCGCCTTGCCCGATGATCAGGTCTTCTTCCCAGAGTGTATAGCCCTGCTTTTCGGCTTTGATGGTTATTTCGCCGGGAACGGGTATGGCGAGGCTAAAATTGCCATCGGCGCCACTATAAGTCTCGGCCTGCTGCAGGACAATGCTAATTTTGGTTTCTGCAATGGCTTCGTGCGTTTCAAAGTCAACTGCCTGCCCGGTTACAAGGGTTTCGTTTTGTGCT
>JBAZGP010000511.1:0-2885 GCA_041652835.1 Lutibacter sp.
ATTGATGCTGACCCGCAAGCAAATGCTTCGTCGGGACTTGGTATTGCTATTGAAGAAGTTGAATTGGGTACATATCAATTGTTAGAGCATTCCATTTCAGCAAAGGAGGCTATTGTTCCTTCAAATTCTCCTAATGTTGACATCATTCCTGCACATATAGATTTGGTGGCTATTGAAATAGAATTGGTTGATAAGCAAAATAGAGAATATATGCTTAAAGAAGCATTGAAAGAAATAAAAGATGATTACGATTATATTTTAATAGATTGTGCGCCTTCACTTGGGCTAATTACCCTTAATGCTCTTGTTGCAGCCGATTCGGTAATTATCCCAATTCAATGTGAATATTTTGCTTTGGAAGGTTTAGGTAAATTATTGAATACCATAAAAAGCGTTCAAAAAATTCACAATACCAATTTAGACATTGAAGGCCTGCTACTAACCATGTACGATTCTCGTTTACGTCTTTCAAACCAAGTGGTGGAAGAAGTTAAAAAACATTTTCAAAATATGGTTTTTAAAACCATTATTCAACGAAATGTAAGATTAAGCGAAGCACCAAGTTACGGAGAAAGTATTATTGCTTATGATGCAACCAGCACAGGTGCCGTAAATTATATTAACTTAGCCAACGAAATTTTAAAACAGCATACCAAGGATGGCAAAAGCAATTAAAAAACAAGCAATGGGAAGGGGTTTGTCCGCCTTATTGAACAATCAAGACATCACCTCCGCAAATGATAAAAATGCGGATAAACTTGTTGGCAGTATCCTGGAAATTGATTTGGATTTAATTGACGTCAATCCATTTCAGCCAAGAAGTCACTTTAATGAAGAATCGCTGCGCGAATTGGCGAGTTCCATTAAAGAATTGGGTGTAATTCAACCAATTACCATCAGAAAATTAGAAGGAAATAAATTTCAATTGGTTTCGGGAGAAAGAAGATTCAGAGCTTCAAAATTGATTGGAAATACAACAATTCCGGCTTATATAAGACTTGCCAACGATCAGGAAATGCTTGAAATGGCATTGGTTGAAAATATTCAGCGTAAAGATTTAGACCCAATTGAAGTTGCCCTAACCTACCAAAGATTAATCGATGAAATTGATTTAACTCAGGAAGAAATGAGTAAACGCGTTGGAAAAAAACGCTCTACCATCAGCAATTATTTGAGATTGCTAAAATTGGATCCAATAATTCAAACAGGAATGCGCGATGGATTTTTATCTATGGGACACGGAAGAGCCCTAATAAATGTTGAAAATATAGAAGACCAATTAAGCATTTACGAAAAAATAATTGAACAAAAATTATCTGTTCGACAAGCCGAACAATTGGTTAAAGACCTAAAAGAAGGAACCAATCTAAAACCTAAAAAAATTGCTCAAAAAGCAGAACTTCCATTATTTTTAAATGATGGCTTAAAAACCTTCAGCAACTACTTTGGCCATAAAATTGACATAAAATTATCGGGAAAAGACAAAGGTAAAATTAGCATTCCCTTTCATTCGGAAGAAGATTTTAACCGAATAAAAAAATTACTGGAATAGTGCTTAAAAAAAAGTTATATCTCTGTTTCATTATTGCCGCATTAACGGTATATAACAGTTATGCACAAAAAACTTCCAATCCTAAAATTAAGGATACAATAAAAGCTACAAATTTAAAAATTAAAGATACCATAAAGGTTTCCAGTGACAATTTTAAACCGCTTTCTCCCGCAAAAGCAGCCTTTTATTCCGCAGTATTACCTGGACTTGGACAAGCATTCAATAAAAAATATTGGAAAATTCCTATTATTTATGGGGCATTAGGTTCGGGTATTTATTTTTATCAATCAAATAATGACAACTACGAAAGAGCCAGAACAGCATACAAATTAAGAATCAATGAAAAACCCGATGAATTTGATGGCTTAAACGGCAATGTATTTTTATCAAAAGACGCCTTAATGTCAGCACAAAAATCGTATAAAAAAGATAGAGATTTATCGCTTATGGTCACTGTTGGTTTTTATATTTTACAAATTGTGGAAGCAAGTGTAAATGCTCATTTGCTTCAACTTAATGTAGACAGTGACTTATCTTTTTCTCCCCAAATAATTCGTGATGAAACCAACAAAAAAGCAATTGTTGGAGCATCAGTCAATTTTAAATTTTAAACATGAAGATAGCTTTATTAGGTTATGGCAAAATGGGTAAAATCATTGAACAAATTGCATTGCAAAGAGGCCATGAAATTGTGTTAAAAATTGATGAAAACAGTGCAAATTACGACATTACTTTAGCTGATGTAGCCATAGATTTCAGCATTCCTGCGGCAGCCTTTAAAAATATTTCAAATTGCTTAAACAATAATATTCCCATAATTAGTGGCACAACAGGTTGGTTAGATCAGTTTTCCGAAGCTTCCGAACTTTGCAAACAAAGAAATGGCGCTTTTATTTACGCTTCAAATTTCAGCTTAGGAGTAAACATCTTTTTTGAATTAAATACCTATTTGGCAAAAATGATGCGTAATTTAGGGCAATATTCAATTTCTATAGAAGAAATCCATCACACAAAAAAATTAGATGCTCCCAGCGGTACAGCAATTAGTTTGGCTGAAGGAATAATTAAAAATTCTGACAAAGAAAGTTGGGCTTTAAATGTAACAAATAAGGAAACTGAAATACCAATAATAGCAAAACGTATTGATGAGGTGCCAGGAACACATACCGTAGAATACAAATCGGCTGTGGATACTTTAGAAATTAAACATACAGCGCACAGCAGAGATGGTTTTGCTTTAGGAGCAGTTATTGCTGCAGAATGGCTTGTGGGAAAAACAGGCATTTTTACTATGAAAGACGTTTTAGGTCTTAATAACATTTAAAAAAATTAA
>JBAZGP010000512.1:0-2877 GCA_041652835.1 Lutibacter sp.
TAAATCAATAATGTCTGCGGCACTTGCCTGTAATGCCGTTTCTGCCTGTGTCATTTGATTGACAACAATACATTTTGCCTCTGATGGTCGCCTGAATCGTGCATCTTTGGTAGGAGTGAGAAAAAATTCTGCGCCGTAATAAACATCACCACCGCCAAACACTTCTAATGCTTGTGCTTGACCCTGGACAACGTTTATCACATCATCAACATCTTCATATGCATCAAATGGAATACCGCCGCGAGTGGCTTCGCCCATTACAATGACCTGCCCTATGACAGAACCGGCCCCTTGATCAGCGGGAAATTCTCTTTGAGTATATGCACCAGGAAGGATTATCTTTTGTCCTGCAAAATCATAAAATTGCGCCATATTACATACCTCGTTTAAAAATTTTCCAATGCCTAATTTGTAATATGGCTTTTAAGGAAAGTTATATTTAAATAAATTTATTTTTTGCCTTCAGTTTCGGCAAAAAACTCTTTCATTAAAGCATCCCATTCTTCTTTCGATTTTCTAGGATTTTGAGCATCCTTTTTCGAGAACCATTGCTTAAAAACTTTGTCAAGATTTCTTTTAGTTGAATATTGACTTAAATAAAAACTTAAAAACATCATGTCTTTTGATTCTTTTGCCATTTTTATTTTACTCTCCTGGTGCTGTTGTTGTCGCATATAAGTCTACCTGATTAATTATATCATCTGCAAATATCGTAAAGTTATTATATGTGTTTAAGAATGTCAAGCTATATTCAGTACCAAAAAGAACACGACCGAAATTAAAATTGGTCAAGCCCTTTGTTGTCTTAAACTCCATATTCCTAATTTTTGATTGATCCCCGGCAAAACCCATCTGTATTTCAGATAAAACACTGTCTAAAATATTTGATATTAAAATATCCATGTCTGGCGTTTCGGTCCACAAACTAACATGTATTTCTTCGTTTTTTCGCCATTCATGCATCTGGCATTTAACAGTGTTTTCAACTGCCCTTCTATACGCTACAATAATATTACTAATTTGTGTTTTTGTAATAAGAAGTTCTCTTTGAATTTCTTCATCAGTTAATTTTGCAAAATTTTGCAAAATAAGAATAAAAGCATCATCCACCAATTCGGCTTTGTAACTTTTTCCTAATGTCCATCCTATGTCAACCGGGTTTGATGGAGTAACACTAATTGCCGGAAGAATATTCGAATACTCAACGTCACGCCCTGCAAGCCTGTTCGACATCATCGTTACAATCGGGTGTTGCTTTGATATATTAATCATGTCAACCATACCGTTCGTAAGACCCTTCAGGTCGCGCCATTCCAACTCGGCGGCAATTGCTGTTTTAAAAAATTCAATTGTCTGAATTACATAATCAGAATATTTAGCAATAACTTCCATTTATTTTTTATCACTCATTAGTTTAACTAAATCTTCTTTATTCGTTTTTGTCCAGCTTTTTGCATAAATTATTTTCGGATAACGTCTGTTTTCAAGATTATTCGGTTCAGGGTTATCTTCAAAACATACAAATGTCGGTTTGTACCCGTATTTAACAGACATTGTTTTTCCTATTTTTGGCTGATTGGTTGTTAGCCATTTTATATATCTATTTCCAACAAGGATATAATCTTCTTCTCTATAATATATTTTACCATCAGAATCAAGTATCACATCGTTTAATTCAAAAATTTCAATTTGCCACAACATGTCAAGTTCACCCCTGTGTGGCAACATTTCTGTTTTTGATTGTGTATCTGCCGCAATGACAATAATATCACCTTTTGCAATATTAAACCAGGGATATACTGCCATTCTAATAATACCGCTTTCAAGATCGTTGGTCCAAACTTCAAGATCATCTTTTGTTTTTAAATCTGCGGTAATAATTTGTGTTAAATCAGCATAATAATAATCAGCTTTAACCTGACCAGAAACAACATTTACATCTTTTGACTGTATGGTATTTCCAACACGTTCGTAATTTGTTATTTCTTTTCCCGTTACAAAATTATACAATCTGGTAATTTCGACAATATCACTTTCGGCGCGTAAAGGATTACTACTTTGATATTCAGCATTATAATACGTTTGAGTTGGCCATAAAAGACCATTTGTTTCGTCAACAATTAATGTATCACCTTCAACCTTTGTCCATCCATCAAAAAAATATGTAGCGCGTAATAATTCATATTTTTTTGCTTTAACAGTAGAATTGTCTACAAAAATTGTTTCTGCATCAAAACTAAGCACCGGTAATTCGACAATGCCGCCCTGCACCGGGGCGATAATTCGCTCAACTTTTGTTACTTCTAATATTGGAATATAAAAAGGATATAATTCAGTAACAGTATCATTATGTAATGAAGATTCATCAGCTATTAAAAAACGCCGTTGATATGTATACACATACCCAAAACCATTACAAATTGGACAATGAATTTTTGGAGAACCACCATTTTCAGCATCACAGGGGCAAAACATGGCTTGTTTGATTTTACATAATTGACCATGATCCTGAATAAGTTTTTGAAAACTAACCGGATCACCATACACAGTAAAAGAGTTTTTTACCCCGATATTTCTATTGGTTCCCATTATTGTTTTACTCTAATTCCAATACTATCAACTTTACTTAATGCATCATCAAGATTTTTTAAAACTGATTTGGGAACATTTAAATTTTCGTATGATTTCTTTAAGCCTTCAAGGTGTTTTCTCATTTCCTTTTTTTGGTTTTCTACCATCGTTTTTCGAATTTCCATTAATTCTTTTTCATCTTTTACAAAAGCCTGTTTATTTTTCTTTGTTTCTTCGATTATAAACAATATCATTGCATTATAATTTTGAACAATTTTATTATTTACGAAATAACGAACATATTCA
>JBAZGP010000513.1:0-2875 GCA_041652835.1 Lutibacter sp.
CAGATGCTTTTATCGCTGATATAAGCGATTTTCGAGATTCTTTTTTCATAATGTATTGCATTAAAGCAATCCTCGAGTATTGGCATAACTTTGCAAATATAAGGCGCCTTAGCGTAAGCCTGTTGAAAAGTTTTCAGGATTTTATTTATTTTAACAGGATTATATAGAATTTCTGTTTCGGATATTAACTTAAAAGAGGAAGCTGCTTCTAATTGAATTGTAAAATAACTATCTTTCCCATTGATTAGGATTCTATTTCTGTTAATCCAGCTCTGTTTCATAAAAGCAACATCGTCGTAAAAAATAAACTTATCAACAACAGAAACTAACTGGTAAAATCCGATATAGGGGAAAGTGAATGGCTGATTAATAGCAATTTTCATTAATTTACAAATTAGTTTTATGAAATAGTTAAAGTTATATTAGAATTTATAGTCATCAAAAGTTACATCCCATTCATCTAAATCATCAGGATGCCATGAAGGTGAAGGCATGTTTAAAATATAGGCATCATTATTTCCAATATTAACTAATGCAGCTGGGATCCCGGCAGGCACCTGGACTGTTTGAAATTCATGATCTTCGCCTGAAAAGTATTCATGATATTTGCCTTCTATCCGGACAACAACCATAATATTGCCTTTTATGCAGGTGAAGAGACCCCATCTTTTATAATGTAAGTGTGGGCCTTTAACATCATTAGGCGTAACCACTGTAAGGTAGACCTGCTTGGGCCATTGTTCCTCATCAACAAAATGATCATGCACATTAATAATAGGTACTACAAACCCATTGGGATTACCTAAACTATTTTTTGTAAGGTGCTTTTTATTCTTTTTACAATTAATTTCAGTCATATATTTACCTATAAAACGATTTTATTTTTTCAATAATATATTCAACTTCACTCATGTCTAGATTTGGGTGCAATGGTATGCTTAAGGCATCTTCATTCAATTGCTCTGCATTTTTTAATGTATTATCCATTTGCAAGTAAAGTTTATTCAAATGTAATGGATGATAACGCAACGTTGAATAAATCCCATTATCAAAAAGAAAATGCGCCAAGTCATCTCGTTTTGGTACACGTATGGCGTACGTAAAATAAGAATGTTTATCTCCCGGTAAAGCTTCTTCCGGTGTTTTTATCCAATCATAATCTTTAAATTCCGATTGATAAATATCCCATATTTTCTTTCGGTAATTTTGCATTTCATCCAATTTACTTAGCTGCGCCAAACCAATACCAGCAGAGATATCTGATGGATTCATTTTAATAAATTGTGAAATAATATTATATTCCCACCATCTCTTTTTCCCGTGTTTTGATGCTTCAAAACCAGATTTTCCTATACCACAATACCTCAAAATTTTTGCATGATCGAAGATTTCCTGGTTTTGTGAAGTAATCCCACCACCTTCACCTATGGCAAGATTTTTTACTGCATCAAAACTATATATGCCGACTGCTCCAATTGAACCACAAGCTTTGCCCTTGTAGTATGAATCAACGGCATGCGCTGCATCTTCAACTACGGGAAATCCTAATGCAAGGATTGGATCTAAATCAACAGGTAATCCTGCATAATGCACAACCATAATGGCGCTTGTTTTCTCAGTAATATGGGGCCTAATGGTCTCAACTGTTATATTCATAGTATTGATGTCAACATCGCATAATACTGGCTTGTGTCCTGCAAGCAAAACCGCCTGTGCACATGATACCCATGTGAATGTTGGTACAATAATCTCAGAACCTTTGGGTAAATCAAGAACTGTACAAGCCAGATATAAAGCATTTGAACCACTGTCCAAAAGTGCAAAGTTTTTTAATGCCAACTTGTCCTTGAACTTTTCTTCAAATTCATTAACCTTGGGTCCAATACCCATCCATTGGTTATTGATACTTTCAGTAATTTGTGCAATTTCCTCTGCGCCTACTTTTGAGCCAAATACATTTATCATTTTATTTTTTTGCACAACCACAATCTCCTTTGAGTTAGTTTTAACAGTTAGTCAATATTGCGATCAGTGTTAATAGAGATTAAGAACTCTTTTTAAATTTCCTTATTTCTTAAATGCTCGTGAAAGACTTATTTTAAAGAAAAATGCGTTTGCCTGTGCAAAATAAACACTAATCAACTATTTTCAGAAAATCCTTTATTTTAGCAATATGAGTTAATTCACTTTTCTTAAATATTTATTGTAGGTTAAACATTATATATATCAGCCTTATACTTTTTCAAGTTTTCTGGTTTACTAAACCAACCTATCGTTTGTTTAAGGCCTTCCTGCAAAGTTGTTTCTTGTTTCCAGGTAGTAAACTCTTTTATTTTGCCATTGCCGCCGAACAAGCGAAAGACCTCGCTGTTTGCAGGTCTGATGCGTTGTTCTTCCGTTATAATTTTAGTGCCGGGTTTAATCTGATTAATTATTTCCAGTGCTAAATCACCAATTGTGATTTCCGATTCGGTGGCTATATTGACCTCCTCACCTATTAAAGTATTTGTACCCGCTATTTCTAAGAATCCACGCGCCGTATCCTTTACAAATAATAAATCGCGTGTTGGTTTTGTGTCTCCTAGTATGACTTCATTTTTCCCATTCAGAAGTTGCATAATAATTGTTGGTATAACTGCTCTTGCCGATTGTCGTGGTCCGTAAGTATTAAAAGGCCGCACAATGGTAATCGGCAATTCAAAAGCATTAAAATAACTCAATGCTATGGCATCAGCGCCTATTTTCGTTGCTGAATATGGCGACTGTGGTTGTTTGGGGTGCTTCTCATCAATGGGTATATATTGTGCGGTTCCGTATACCTCCGAAGTAGATGTTACCAAAATGCGCTTTACCTGATTTTTACGAGACGCGTTGC
>JBAZGP010000514.1:0-388 GCA_041652835.1 Lutibacter sp.
AAAATTACATTTCAAAGGAATTGTTGAACAACTACCAAGACCTCTTCAGTAAAAATAAAAATTGGATCAATTGTGAGAAGGATATTGCAAGCGTAGATTCCTTTATTTTTAACAATTGGCTTGAAAGGCTTTATGTTGAAAGGCTGGAAATAAAGTCTGAACAAATTCAAGCGATTATCACAAAATTAAATAACAATTGGGAAGCCGCATTGTTTGTTTTATTGGCGAAGAATTTTGGGTTGAAGATAAATTCAGAAGCATTTTTAAATTTTGCAAATTCCTTTGATTTTTCTATCGTCAGAAAAATTTCAAGCAATTTAGAGCACTTAGAAGCTTTGTTTTTTGGCCAGGCTGGAATGCTTTCCAAAGCGTATGAATCGGAGTATTT
>JBAZGP010000514.1:398-2874 GCA_041652835.1 Lutibacter sp.
AAAAAGGAATATAACTTTTTAAAGGTGAAATTTCAACTTACGCCCATTTCAAATGGTCAGATCCAGTTTTTTAGGTTGCGACCAAATAATTTCCCAACAATTCGACTGTCTCAACTGGCAATGGTTTATCATCGCCATCAAAACTTATTTTCTAAAATTATTGAAACGGAAACCATTAAAGATTTTTATGAATTGTTTGATACAACCACTTCAACTTATTGGGAAACACATTATACTTTTGAAACCGCTTCTAAAAAAAGCGTCAAAAAAATTACAAAACCATTTATTGATTTGTTATTGATAAACACCATTATTCCAATGAAATTTTTGTATTTGCGGCACTTGGGAAAAAACGATTTAAGCTCGGCACTTACCATTATAGCACAAATAAAACCAGAAAAGAATGCGATAATTTCAAAATTTAATGAACTTAATATTAAAAGCAACAGCGCTTTTGAAACACAGGCATTGCTACAATTAAAAAATGAGTATTGCAATGAACAATTGTGTTTGAATTGTGCTGTTGGCAAAGAATTGATAAAAGGTTAATTTACTGGATACCAATTTCTTAAACGGACTTCAATATTTTTATTTTTTGAATTTACCAATTTCTTAAAAGCTTCAACATCGCTAAATCCATCTTGTTCTCTATAATGATAAGGATATACAATTTTAGGCTGAAATTCTAAAACGGCACTTGCGGCAGCATTTATATCCATAGTATAAGGCAAATTCATGCAAACAAAAGCAACATCAATATTTTGAAGCTTTCTCATTTCCTGAATATCACTGGTATCACCTGAAATATAAATTTGCTTGTCGTCAACGGATATGAGATAACCGTTTCCCCTGCCTTTTGGATGTTTGGAATTTGGTTCTTCGGGCAAATTATACATAGGAATTGCACTTATGAAAAAAACTTCTCGGTGAACGCCCTGTCCGTTTTTTAATATTACCATTTCAGATCCATATTTTTTGGTAAATTTATTTGAAACTTCTTTAGGAACAATAAAAATGGCTTTTGAAGTATCAATAGCATCCAATGTTTTGAAATCCAAATGATCTGCATGAATATCGGTAATTAAAATAATATCGGGTGATTTTAGTCCTTTGTATAAATTGGCATCGCCATAAGGATCTACATAAATGGTTTTATTGTTATAGGTCAGCACCAGACTGCTGTGTAAAATAGGCTGAATTTGCAAGGTGCCATTTTTTGTTTTTATAATATCCGTAGTTGGATTTTGTGCCCAAATATGAAATGAAATAAGCAATGAGATTGAAATTAAAAGTGGCTTTATTTGCATGAAATGAAATTTTTAAATTATAGACTTTTAAATATGCACTATCATTTATTAGCGACCAAAATCATATAATGTGAAGATATAGAATCGCCAAATTATGGTATAGATTTGGTATTAGCGAAAACCGTTCCATAATTATTTTTGAGATGGGTTTTATACCAATTAAACATTCAAATATAGCATAAAATTTGTTTCTTTTTAGCTTATTATGTCATCATAAAACGGAACTTTAGCTTAGGCTATGCTTAAATCCGCCTACTGGTTATAACTATAATTCTCGAATAATCTTTTTTAATATTTATTAGCGATGGTTTTGAATATGATTTGTACGACTGTAAAATCAGATATTTTTCGATTGAAGCAAATTATCTTTTGAATGTTTGTTGGTTTGTTTTAGTTCGAATTTAAGCATAAATTTTATATGGTGTTAGCCAATTTAATCTATTCTTTTCCATATTTCACTAGGATGTTTGAATACATTCATATTTACATCAAAGAAGTAAATTTCCAAAGTATTCTTATCTGGAAATTTAATTGCGTTTAAAGTTGTAAAAGAAATTTCTTTTCCAGCATCAATATAAGTACCATTAATTTCTAAATTGTTATTTTCAATTTTATATTCAATATAAGAACGCTCTTCATTCCTTAAAATACAATTTCCATTAATCATTCTGAATTTCTTTGAATCAAGAGTGTTGTTAGCTCTAAAATCAAAAGTACTTTTTCGGTCACATTCGTCAGTGGAATAACTTGTTCCATCTGTATAAAACTCCGATTCAAGTTTCCATTTTCCAATAATTAAATTTGGATTAACATCTAATTCTTCACTATTTGAGCATCCAATTATAGTTATTATTAATAATAAAATGGCTAATATTTTTCTCATAATCTTCTTTTTATTTTGGCTAACAAGCTTTATTCTTAACTACTGTTCCTTGGTTACTGAAATGTTTTTTATTGGTTAAAATTTATGAAAAAACAACTTCATTTAGTAGTTTTCATTTCATTGCTTATTGCATACTATTCTTGAAAAACCTATTTTGAAGGCAATGTTCTTTTATAAGGATATTACTCAATTTCTATGTTGTCAATTTTTTTCATGATGCGGTCGGTTTCTGAAAGTGCCACTATCATTTTTTGATAATGAAAAACATCATCAAGTTCTAAAGTAC
>JBAZGP010000515.1:0-2864 GCA_041652835.1 Lutibacter sp.
TTTGGATTTTCCAATGTTTCTTAATTATGCCGTACATAATCGAACGTACTCGTTTCTTATCAAATGTAAAAGATGGATCCGCAAAGAAAAATCTACGTACGCCATTTTTAACACACACACTCATATCTTTGAGTACACGCTGGATCGAATGCACGCGAATCAAGCGATTAAAAGCAGCCGGCGTATAACAAAACGCACAATTATAAGTACAGCCTCGAGAAGTTAACATCGCTGCGCCCGAATGATCGCCCCAACGAAAAACATTTAGCTGATAAGGCGAAGGAAATTTATCTAAATTACGCACTAAATGAGCAACCCTAGTTTCATAAATTCCATCTTCTGTGCGAAAAGCAATACCTTTAACCTTTGAAACATCTCCTTGGCAAGTCAAACAATTAACTAGATCCGGAAAAACAGTCTCGCCTTCCCCACGCAAAATTACATCAACTTCCGGCATTTGATTCAATGCTTCAGCAGGCATAAATGTCGCTTGTGGCCCACCAATAGCCACAACAATCGACGGATCGCAGCTCTTTACTAATTTTGCCAACTGAACTGCTAGTCTAATATTTACCTGATACACAGCCAAACCCACAACAGAAGGTTTAAATTGACGGATAAATCGAGTAATCTCTTTAGCCGTAGATGGCTTTATTACATCTATTGCTCCGATAACAGATTCAATATTATGGCTAGCAAGACTAGCCGCAACATAGCCTAGAGATATCGGGAATAAATCCCCGCCTAATGGAGGTAAATTAAACAATAATACTTTTGCTTTCACTCAAACCCTTTCAAAATACATTCTTAGTTCATTAAAACTTTTTCAAAATGCTGATAATCTTTCAAAGATTTCCAATTACCACCCCAGGTCCAGCCCAAACGAATAAAACATTTTACAATTGGAGAATTACTACCCAGCGTCCCAGCTATACTTTCATCATACACAGCATTAAAAGGCAATACAATAGCTCCTCTAATATAAGGATTTTGCACAGGATTAATATCAATAGCAAAACCATAAGCATGTTTAGAAAGTTTTTTGCTTCCAGCTGCCGTGCGATAATTAAATGCTGAAGTATTATTAGCCATCATCGACTGATCATCTTCATTCCATTTCCCTTCTTTAAAGAACTTTGCACTTGAAATAGGGATAACCGAACCAATGGGAAATTTATTTTCTAAAGCAACTTGAAATATTTCCTGGATATCTTTCACAAGCCTTTTATCAACAACTAATTGACCTTGGTGAACTTTACCGTCGAATGAATAATATAATACTTCTACAAGCTTTTGGTTTCTTTTAAATTTAGATGGAGCATATTTTCTTAAAGCTTCGGATAAAGTGATATTGCTATCAACAATCGGATTTTCTAGAGGATCAACCGGTAATTGCCCAAATTGTTCAGTTGAAATTTTAGGAAAACTTTTAATTCCTGCAACACAGCCAGATAAAATAAGTGTAAAAAATAAAACTACTAAAAACAAACATTTCTTTCTCATATTCTAAAATTTTACTGCGATATCCTTCTTTAATTTACCGCTAAGATTACAATACCCTTCCACAGAAATAACATCGCCATCCTTGGCATCAGGAATAAGATATTTAACTGTTTGACTTCCGTTATTATCCTCTCTGGAAACAATATGCTCAATAATCTCTGCTCCATTTAATCCAATATCAATCTTTTTAATGTAATGCGTGGCAGGATTGCTCGTGTTATGCATAATCACTGCTTCCAGCATTTTTGTTTTTGAATCAAAAATTATTTTAATATCAGACGGCGGATGAGCAAAAGCTATAGATGCGACTGCAGAAAAAATTAAAAATGCCACCAATATCACTATTTTCTTCATACCACACCTCCATTTTAAGATAATTTATTTAATAACGGCACCGTTACATTTATCGCCAATAAGCTCAAAAGCTCTACATCGAATCCGACTCCAGTTTCTGTTAAAACAAAAATCAACACTGCCACAGCGCCACCAAAAATATATTTTCCCAAAGGTTTCAGCGGAGTTGTCTTAGGTTCAACAACCATTACAAAAATATAAAAATAACTAAAATATCCAAAAATGTTACCCAAATGAATTTTTTGCAAAAACGCCTGAGCTACAAATAACACCAACGAAACAATTATATATCCTATAGCAACTTCAATTTTTTTAAGTTTAAATGCAAAATAAAAACCAAACGGAATCAATATATACCAAGCATATGTTCCCCTCCATTGCGTAAAAGCTCCCAGGAATATAATTGTAAAAAATATTCCAAAAGCTGCCGGATTAAAAATATGCTTCTTTTTAAAACCAATTAAATATTTAGAAATAATGGCTACAAAACTTGCCAACATAAATTTCCACCACTGCCCATCACTGGAAAGAACAAAACCAATAATTAAACCGGTAATAATTGCACTTTCGCTAATCTGAAGTATTTTTGTTTTAAAATAAGAAAGGCATGCCTCTATTGCTACAGCAGAAATAACCGCGATAAGAATAACAAATAAAAATCTCCAGTCCTGATCCTTGACTGCTAAAAATAAGGCAAAACATATCAGATATATAATTAACTGCGTTTTTATTGATTTAGGAATAAACATACGAAACTTTGGGCTTAATTTTTAATTTATTTTGCTATTTTATATTTATATTATCCTACTCAAGGCCTAAATTTGCAAGTAAACAAAAAAACTAAAAACAGTAATAATTGTTTCTATATAAGTTGAGCACATTTTGGGCGCCAATCCACTTCGTTCATCCACCAGCTTAAAAAAATATTAATTCCCCATAGGCTTTGTGAAAATATATTAAACAAAAATTATTTTTTATTATTGTGAAAACTATATTGTTTCATTAAT
>JBAZGP010000516.1:0-2852 GCA_041652835.1 Lutibacter sp.
TGAATTGCGAATTTTTCACCCGTAACGTATCATGATGCTTATATCGCAGCAGCAAAAATGGGTATTATTTTAGGATCTCTTGTTGCAGGAATTTTAGGGTATATGGTTTTAAAAATACAACTGAAGCCAAAAATAAAAGCCTAATACCAATTGAATTTTTGTAACCCTGAGCGTGTTTACTGAGCGTAGCCGATCTATAGTTGAAGGGTAAATGTTGTTTAAAAATTTGGCGTAATAGACAAAATGGTTGTTAAAAAAGGTGTTAGGGCTTATATCCAGTAGCTTTGGAACAAATCAAAGGTTTTGAATAAAAAAAATGCACTTTTTGCAATAGCTCCATAATACGAAAATATGGAGTTAGATTAGGGAAATAACGCAATAAATTGTTGTTGTTTGTGATGGTAGAAAGGACCTTAGAGGGGCATTCGAACTTATTTAGATGGTGCTGATTTGCACCTTTTCGCTGTTTGAACGTTTTTTCTTTAGATAGTGCGGATTTGCAATCCGTGCTTTTTATTTTTTATGAAGAACATCAATTTCAACCTTAAAATTTTGTCGGTATTTATGCCTAATAAATTTGACTTAAATCAGCTAAAATTTAATTTTTTCAACAAATTACTGCACAAGGGGTAAAATGATAAGAATAAACCGTTATTTTTGTGTTAAATATGAAAATTGTAGAACAAATAAAACAGCCCATTCTTGAAGAAATGGAACTCTTTGAAAGTAAGTTCATGGCCTCCATGGTTACAAAGGTTCCTCTATTAAATAGAATTACACAGTATATTGTTAGGAGAAAAGGAAAACAAATGCGACCGATGTTTGTTTTTTTAGTGGCAAAAATGGTTTCTGGCGGAAAATTTGAAGAACGTACTTATCGAGGTGCTTCCGTAATAGAATTGATACATACTGCAACTTTGGTGCATGATGATGTGGTGGATGAAAGCAATAAAAGAAGGGGATTTTTCTCTGTAAATGCTTTGTGGAAAAACAAAATAGCTGTGCTTGTAGGTGATTTTTTATTGTCGAAAGGCTTGCTGCTCTCTATTGATAACAACGATTTTGATATTTTAAGACTGATTTCAGTTGCTGTTCGGGAAATGAGTGAAGGAGAACTATTGCAAATTGAAAAGGCGCGCCGACTTGATATTACGGAAGCAGTTTATTTCGAAATCATTCGTCAGAAAACAGCCACATTAATTGCAGCCTGTTGCGGAATTGGTGCAGCTTCTGTGGGCAGTACGGCTGAAGAAATAGAAAAGATGCGTTTATTTGGTGAACGTATTGGAATTGCTTTTCAAATTAAAGACGACTTATTTGATTATACCGATGCAAAAATTGGAAAACCTACAGGTATCGATATTAAAGAACAAAAAATGACCTTGCCCCTTATTTATGTATTGAATACCTGCACCAAAGAGGAACGTGAATGGTTGATAAAATCGGTTAAAAAATATAATAAAGATAAAAAAAGAGTAAAAGAAGTGATTGCTTTTGTAAAAGAAAAAGGAGGTATTGAATATACCACTGAAAAAATGAAAGAATACCAAACCAAAGCATTGGAACTTTTAGAAGACTATCCAGAATCCACATACAAAGATTCTCTATTGACCATGGTCAATTATGTAATAGAGCGAAAAATTTAATTGGATGCTGCCAATTTAAGAAGTTCCTCCAAATGTTTTCTTGTGTTGGAAAGTCGGGGCACTTTATGCTGTCCTCCCAATTTCCCTTGTTGTTTCATCCAATCGTAAAATAATCCTTTTCTGGCACAGTTAATTATAGGCATGGACAAAGTCATATTGTGATACCGTTTTGCCTCATAATCTGAATTGACTGCTTTCAGTGCATTGTCTAACAATTCCGTAAAATAATTCAGGTTTTCAGGGGGTGTTTTAAACTCAATCAACCACTCATGGCCGCCACTTTTTTCATCTACCATAAAAATTGGGGCAGCGGTAAATTCCGAAACTTCTGCACTGGTTTTTAAACAAGCTTGTTTTAAAGCTGTTTCAGCATTTTCAATAATTAATTCTTCCCCAAAAACATTAATGAAGTGTTTGGTTCTTCCTGTAATCCTAATTCTGTGGGGATTTAAAGAAGTAAATTTTACGGTATCCCCAATTAAATAGCGCCACAATCCGCCGTTGGTTGTGATGACCATAGCGTAGTTTGTGTCAAGTCTTACTTCGGAAAGCGGAATAGCAATTGAATTTTCTCCATCAAATTTATTCATAGGAATAAACTCGTAAAAAATTCCATAATCAAGCATTAACAGCATGTCCATTGAATTATTGACATCCTGTATGGCAAAAAAACCTTCGGAAGCATTGTAGGTTTCATAATATTTAAAATCTGCTTTTGGTATCAATTTTTTAAATTGTTCTCTGTAAGGGTTAAAATTTACGCCGCCGTGAAAATAGACTTCAAGGTTTGGCCAAACTTCCAATATGTTGGTTTTTCCTGTTCTTTCCAAAACATAGTTTAACAACACCAGCATCCAAGAAGTAACACCAACCAAACTGGTGATGTCTTCAGTAATGGTTTCATCAGCAATGGCTTTCATTTTACTTTCCCATTCTCCCATGAGTGCAGTTTCTTGCTTTGGCGCACTGCTGAAATCGGCCCAAAAGGGAAGATTTTCAATAATAATGGCCGATAAATCTCCGAAATATGAATTGTTGTCTTCATAAACGGCACTGCTTCCGCCCAAACGTAAACTTTTCCCGGCAAATAATTGGGCATCGGGATTGTTGTTGAAATACAAACAAAGCATATCTTTCCCCGCTTTAAAATGGCAATCTTCCAAAGCTTCTTCACTAACAGGAATAAATTTGCTTTTTGAATTTGTG
>JBAZGP010000517.1:0-2847 GCA_041652835.1 Lutibacter sp.
TCCTAAATCTGCCGCGATATTTCCCGTTATCGTTTGAATTTTTAACCACATATTCCAAGCTCCGCCCAATACTTTCATAATGGCGTTAAACACACCACGGACAATTCCCATTATAGCACCAAAAACACCAACTATAGCGCCCATTGCCATCATACCACCTTTGGAAGACATTAATTTAGCCATTTTCGGCCCGAACGGGTGAGCATTTAACATAGCCGTACCACGCATTTCAGCAAATTTAATTTGCATCTGTTCATCTCTAAGTGTTTTGGCTAAATGCTTTTCATAATCCTTATTCATATTACCGCCTTTAGCTCGTTCTTTGGCTAATTCATCTTCTATTTTTTTAACCGCGCCTTTTTGGGCAATAATCATTTTATTATGTTCACCAGTTTTTTTAGAAAAATCGACAATATTTTTCATTATCTGAGCAGTGCCGCCAATAATACCTTTTTCCTTAATTTGACCATCTAAAATACGTTCACGAACTGCGGCTTCTTCAATCATTAAATCCAAACCAAACTTTAATGTTTTGGTTTTTTTATCAGATAATTCCTTTTGTTTTTCAGCCAAAGTAATTTGGTTGCCCATTGACAATTCCATTTGATTGAAAAAATCTTGAAGTTGTTGAGCCCTGAAAACATCACTCTGGTTGAATATATCAAAATTTACATTTTGACCCGTTGGCGGGTTTGGTGTGTTTGCCATTTTTATTTAGTATTAACTACTACATTATTATCTGATATTCTTGTATTTAATCTTTCACTTTTACAAAAATCCAAGAAACTTTGTTGTTTTCTTTCCAATTTTTGTACAGTTATTGAATCAATATTTGTTATATCGGATTGTTCCACATTTCTTTCAAAATGTATTACAACATAAGCATTTGTAAAACTACGTTGTGCTTTTGTTCCGTTTGATACGGTTAATTGGCTACCAATAATTTTAATTCCACTATCTTGGAAATTATTTGCTATCCAATTTAAAACTTTATATGCGGGCGCATTTGGATTTACCATTGTTTCCCATTTATCGCCACTTTCATCTGTCATTTCAGGTACAGCGCTAAAGCCCATTTCTCTTGCAATTTGGTCAGCCTTTTGCCTGTAATATTGTGATTGACCATATCCGTGGGCAATATTTTTACGTGTTTTATCTTCTGCTTTATTATATTCACCTTGTTTTGTTTCTTGTCCTATTGGACTGAAAAACATTTCAGGCATTTTTATTAAAGATTTTACTTCACGTGGTAATGTTAATTCTTCCGCTCCTTCACCTGTATCTCCGCCGCCGCCTTCTCCACCCGTTTCGCCTAATCTGTTAGCAACAGCCGCGGCTTCTTCATCACTTATAAGTTGACTTTTATCTATAATATAAATTTTATTATTTTTTTGCGCCCATAAAATATTTGGTTGTGATTTAACTTCCTGTACCGTTTTTGGTAATTCATTTACGGTAATTTCCTTTGACTCTGTTAATGTTGCAGCTTTTCTTTTATTAAAAGCATCCAACTGTTCCTGCGATATATCATCATCAGCATCAATCAAAACTGTTGCTTTTTGTATAAGTTCACCATTTTCGGTTAAAAAATTCACAACCTCACCTGTATATATTTTTGTCATGGTAGAATCGACTTTATTACCTTTTCGAGAATCCATTCTGGTGTAAAGTCCTTGAACTAATTTATAAACATCAGCGGACATTGTTTCCGTCGTACTACGTGTTCCACTTGTATTTGCTTCAATTTCTTCCATTTTTTGAAGCATTTTAGTTAATAAATCTACCATTTGCTTATTACCGCTTGGAATTAGTTCATTTTGCACCATTGATTCCAATTGTTCAATCGTCACACCCTTTCTTTTTAAAAAAGTAGTTAATAATTTTTGTGGGTTCTTTTTAACTTCTTGGGCAAATTGTACTCCTTCTGGTGTTTCGGCTTTTTCAATACCTAACGCATCAATAATTTTATATGTTAAATCATATGAAACGTCAGCGCCGTTCTTATTATAAAACGCTTGTACTTCCCTTACAAATTCATCATATGGTTGTTCTGCTTCTAATACCAAAATTTGTGGTTTTGATTCCAATAATCTAATACGGGCTAATGTTGGGTCGATTGATATCATAATAAATGATTTTTTATAAATATCAGGAAATAAAAAAAATCATCACAAATTAATGCGATGATTTATTTGCTTTTTCTTGCTCTTTCTTAATTAATTCGGCTTCCTCAAATAACGTATCTAAAAACATTTTTCTTTGATGTATTGGCATACGTTGGCAATCTTCGTAAGAAAAACCACCATGTTTAACCAATATATAGATTTCGTCAGAAACGTATCTATAGTAATCATAAGTAAGGCCAAAAAAATTCGGGTGAAATTGTAATTGTAGCTTGAAATCGAGCTTGGCTTGGTGCCAACACCTCAACTTTTAAATCCAGCCCAGGTTCGTGTTCGCTCATATACTTTCTAAATTCGGAAGAGTCTTTTACATGCATATATTCCACAAATTGTGCAATTTGACCTTTATCTCTTATTCCGTCAATTTCTTGTATTTGAGCAGCTAATCTGCTTGTCATTAAAGTAGAATATGATTTAGCTCCCATTTTTGCCATGCGTTCATCGTCCGCTTTAATAAGATCATTAATTTCTCCGCCAGTTAAATAACGAAATTTGCATTTCTTTTTTGATTCAGGTAAAATGTATTCCATTTCACCTAATTCATCTGGCTGTAATAAATTTTCTTTATTTGGGACTTTACTTAAATCAACAATATAATCAAAAGGCTTTTTGGTAACAGGGTCAATTAACTTTAATGGAAATTCGACGCCATAACCAGACGCCC
>JBAZGP010000518.1:0-2530 GCA_041652835.1 Lutibacter sp.
TTTTTCTGCCCATAATCCAAAAGGTTTTTTATCATGGTACATTTTAGGTGCATCGGCTATGCAATATGGACATTTAAAATTACACGTTAAAAATGGTATGACTGATATATGGTTTAGATTCATTAATTTCACTGATACTTCTCCATAAATTCCTTTACAGTTATGAACTCACCAACTTTACTTATCTCAACCAACACTTCCTCATAAGTTAGTACCTGATAAGGTATTGGTAACGAAGCATCCTTAATTAATATTACGTTATACCCTAACCATGCCATATTTTTCATTCCAGTGGAATTACCCCACACACAATTATTAGTTGCGTATCCAGCATAATATATTGTCTTTAGCCCCTTACCTTTTAAATAAGCATCTAAATCGTCACTCAAATTAATAATCGGCTCTTTATATATTAGATTTTCTAATTCAGGCAAAAGATCAACACCATTTCGGCTAAATATTATCTCTAAATTATTTTCTCTCACAAATTTCAATAATGGTACTATTACATTCTTAGAATGTACGGCTACATCTTTGTTCCACCATTCTAACCAAACATCAATTCTATGTTTCGCTTCATTTTCATCTATATTTTGTAATTCCATTAATTCGTCTACTCTATCATAACTCCAAGGTAACTCATTCCATACATCCATAAATAATATGCAAACATTATCCTTATTTGTGGCATTAATTAAATTAATCTTTTTTATGACATGTGGAACACATAATGCTACTCCGACCATAAAAAGTATGATACTTGCACAAATCACCAACAGTTGTTTATTGCTCATTTAAAAGCCTTTTATAGACCTTAATACATTTTTCAGCCCATTTTGTATCAGAGTAATCACGAACAAACTTTTCACAACCTATTTTAAAGGATTCGATTTCATTAGGCGTTAATCTCTGATATTTCTTAACAGCGTCCCTCAAAGAAATACTATCTTGTGCCTCAAATAATAAACCTAAATTGTATCTTGCCACATCTTTACCCAAAGAATTAGCATTACTTGAAATGACTGGTAATTTATACCTTGCAGCTTCCCACATCATGCTTGAAGTCGAAGCAAAACTTTTATTATAAGATAAAACTATAGCGTCTGTTGCGCCAAAAAAATAAGGCTTTTCTTCTTCGGAAATAAAGTAATTAAATATCTTAGCCCTACCATTTAAATTGTACCTTTGGGCTAGTTCAATCGGACTTGAACCCAAAGAAAAGGTGTGCGTACCACCATGAACTAAATAAGCATCAGATTGACTAATCGCCTTAAACATAGTATCCATATCTTTTCCGGCATTAGGAGCACCAAACGAAAGTAATATGAATTTATTTAATGGCAATCCCAATCGTTTTCTTGATAATTCCTTGTCTGGTACTTGGATATGATCTCCAATCCCCAATTCTATGCACTCGACCTTATCTTTAAATATTCCGTTCAAATATCCTTTGTATGCTTTTTCCGCCAAACTATTCTGTGGCGCATAAAAATGATTGTTGCGTTTCGCACTTAACTTATAAAGTAGTTTCCAGATTGAATTATTAACCATAAAATATAGGAAAGCTGTATATAACACCACAAATGGTCTACGGATAATATCAAGTTTGGTAAGTTTCGGTTTAAAAACTATTGCAGCCGTTAAAGATACAAACCAATTTATATTGCGATAAGGTAAACTTAATAGATGTGAAAGAAATATAAAAGGTTCGCCGTCTCTCCAATGCAAAACATCATAATTATCCTTGCGCTGCATTTGGATAGCTTTTCTCAAGGTAAAAATCGTTTCAGTAAACATAATAACCCAACGTGGTAATGTCTTTAAACGTATCTTTTTAAATATACCTTGTAATTTATCGTGACCTTTTAAAACTTGCACATGTTTTACATTAACTTCAGCATTGTTAATAATTCCACTGAATGTTAATAACGTAACGTCTATTCCAGCTTTTTGTAAATATTCAGGTTCAACCTTAGATACATGGGGATGATGACCTGAATAATGAGCAAATGGACAGACATAAAGGACTTTCATTAATCATTTACTCCAAGAGCCTTATATTTTACTCCGCTATTTTCAAAACATCTTCTATTTAATAATCTCCAACAATCGTAAACATACGGATTTCTCATTATTTTGAAGTCATTGGGTTTCAAGGCTTTAAATTGATTCCAAGGTGTTACTATAATCGCCAAATCGCTACCTGACAGACATTCTTCGATTGATTCACACATTTTGACTTTTCCCATTTTTCCTTGAGGGTCATAAGCCTTGACATTATAACCAAAAGTATCCAATACTTTAGCCATTTGTATAGCAGGGGATTCTGTTATAATTGGCGTGTTCGGCTTAAAGGAAACACCCAATAATGCTACAGTAGTTGCATCTTTAGATAATCCTTTCATGGCATCTTTAACCACATAACTATTATGATCTTTGTTGAAAACATCATTCACTTTTTGCAAGGGCAATTCAAGCCCTAACCTATCTCCCATTTTATAAAAAGCCTTACAATCTCTAGGGAAACATT
>JBAZGP010000518.1:2540-2845 GCA_041652835.1 Lutibacter sp.
GACTTTATCAATATCTCCGCCCTCTATTTTGTTGCAAACTTCCGCAAAAGTATTTGCAAGGGATATCTTAGTTGTCACAAAAACATTCAACATTATTTTGGCAACTTCGGCATTTTCCCATGACATTCTATGAATTAACGGTTTATTTTCACAGGTCATCAAGTAAAATCTGCTAAGTAACTCGCCTGATTTTCCATTTGATTCTCCGATTAAAATTGAGTCTGGATTTGCCAAATCGTGTATCACACTACCTAACGCTATGAATTCAGGATTGTAGCACAAGCCGTAATTATCGTTGATTTTTC
>JBAZGP010000519.1:0-2841 GCA_041652835.1 Lutibacter sp.
CAGTTCTGTCACACAACTTCCAGGCTTCACCACCACCAGTGGTTCCATACTCAATACCGAGAGAATCATATGTAGGAGGGGAATCAAAATCTATACCCCACCTATAACCTGGAACAACATGATAATATTTCCCAGCCCAGTCATACCATTGCCAAAAAGCCCCATCCCCCAATTTCCCAGACCTATTTTGGCGGCACGCCACAGGAGTTGATAAACCTATATCACAAGCAAAATCGTCAAAATATGTCCAGTCATATCCCACAGTTGGGGAATACATTTTAGTAACAAGAGCAGTACCCGATTGTCTGATGTACTGAACGACAGCCAATTTATCAAGGTCAGAGGTAATAGCAAAATCTAAATGGTTTCCCGTTATTGTAGCTTCATAAGTACAAGCTGAGACGCCTGAAGGCAACATAAAAATTAAAAATGCCACAAATAGTAAGATTGAAAATATTTTATGTTCTAGAATCACTTCATATTAAGATTTAGAATATTTGAAATTTCTTGTCAATAGTCAATATCTAATATGCGATATTGACTCAAAAAACTTTCGATTTGATGTGATATGATAATTAAGTATTTTAAAAAAAGATGGCAAATATTAGGAAACTAGTTAGTACGTGGAACAGGGAAGCGAGAAGTTATCGTTTTGATAAAGATTCCCAGGTAGATTATTTGGCAAACTTTTACCATTTAGTTCATAATTTTGTCAATTTAAAAGGTAAAAAAATTTTAGAAGTGGGAAGTGGAACAGGCCAAGAAAGTGCGTATTTGGCTTCCATGGGTGGTATCATTCACCTTGTTGATATATCATCAACATCTTTGAAATTTTCTGAAAAATATTTTGCTTCAAAAAATCTTTCTGTAAAACTTTATCATCAAAACGCTTTTACGATGAAGTTTCCAGCTGAAAGCTTCGACTATGTGTGGAACGGTGGGGTAATTGAGCATTTCAATGACAAAGACAAAGTGTTGATACTTAAAAAAATGTGGAAATTGGTTAAACCTGGTGGAAAACTTTTAATAACTGTACCAAACGCTCTAGACTTTCCTTTTATGATGGCAAAAAAAATTCTTGAGTTAAGAAAAAAATGGTCATTTGGAGATGAAGATGATTTGACAATACAGAGAATGAAAAAACTTGCAAAGTTCGCTGAAATAAAAACATTTTCTATTTATGCATACAATCCGATAGTTGGTTTTTGGTTTTTTCCGTATGGGCGAGAAATTATGGATTTTTTAGGGCTTAACACATTACGGATACATAAAACCAAAACTCCTTTTGGACACGTAATAATGTTTTGTGCTAAAAAACCTTCAAAAGTCTAGACATTTTTTTGAGTGGCAAGCTTTGAGTAATAACTTGATTGTTAAAATTTAAACTTTCTTTTTAACTTCTTGAGGGCATTTAATGAGTCCAAATAAAGATTTACAAGTTTGTATTCTATAAATTGATATAGGGGGAGCTTGAAATTTACTCCCAACTCCTTGCCAATAACTTTTAAAGTAACCTGCATTGCTTTTTGGGATAGATGAACGGTGTCCATGTAATAAGTCATATCGGTAAGTCCATCTTTATCTACAAAATAGTTATAAGTGGATATAAAGTAAATTTTGTTCTTTATGCATTTATTTTCAAGTTTTTTATTAAACATTGATGTAACTATGTTTCTTTCCTTACAACTTCCAAATGTCGGATAGTCCTTGCTATTTATATTGCTTAGTCGGCTTGAAGGTATAGTGTTCCATATTAAAGGTTTAAAACCTATTTTTCTAACCTCTAAAATTACGGAAAAATATCTATCTACACATTCGGAAACAATTAATTCAATAGTCCGTTTCTGGAGCCTGCCTTGTTTAAGTAAATGCGCTCTACAATCAATTTCTCCAAAAGAAAGTAAGACCAGTGAACCCTTAGGAACTTCTTTCTGAAGCACCTTAAATAATTTTTCTCTCCCTTTAGTTTTCGTGTTTGGAGAGACCAGGTTATACGCAAGAACCGGTCCTAACGGAAAAACTTGAAAAAAAGGTAGTAAATTTTTGGCTTGTTTTGGCCAAACTGGTTGGACTTCATTGACACCTGCAAACAGGCTTACATGGCTGTCGCCGATACAAAATATTGGCATATAACCTAGTATAATACCTTATTATGCAAAACCCGTTCAGAGCTGAAGAATTGCGCCATAGACTGGCACATAATGGAGATCTTTCCGCATTAAAAAGAACATACACTAAAAATTTTGCAGAAATTAAAGATCTGAACAAAAAAAAATTCTGGAACAAAAGAATAGTAATTGATAGGCCGGGCCTTAAACATAATCCTATTTACCAGGACAAAATGGATATAATTTCCCGGCATTTAAGGACTCAAAAAGGGAAAATCTTGGATATTGGTTTCGGCTGGGGTGTTCTGGAAAATAAAATTGCGGATAATAAGAATATACAAGTATCGGGTATAGATATTTCTACAGAAGCTGTAAGATACGCAAAAGCGAATTTAAAAGGCAAATTTAAAACCTCAAATATTTTTGACATTCCTTTTGAAAAGAATGAATTTGATATCGTCGTGGCTTTAGACATTCTTGAGCATATAAAACCCAGTAAGATCTTTAGCGCATATAAGGAAATTCATAGAGTTTTAAAAAAAGGTGGTACGTTTTTCGTTTCGATTCCTATCAACGAAGGATTGGAAGAAATGGTTAAAAAAGGTTCAAATCCTGTAAGTCATCTTAGAATTTATACACCGGATATTATACAAGCAGAACTAAAACTGAGCGGCTTTGAAATAGTAAAAACAGAGTTTCGTTTTGCTTTTAGAAAACTTTACAAACTGAAAAA
>JBAZGP010000520.1:0-2839 GCA_041652835.1 Lutibacter sp.
TTGACCGACTGGTCAATAAATATTTTTTAAACAATAACGGGAGCAGGGAAAAATGAAAAGCTACATGAACGAATTCACGCATGAGTATTGGAGGGGGCACGAAGACCGCACTAAAGCGCCCGATTATGTTTTTACACGTCCAGCCGGAGGGAATGCGCCATTTATCCTTTATTACGGAAGAATTAACGGAGTTAATTTTTCAGAAACTGAGGCTATGAAGAATCAAGCGGCTCTTAAAAATTTGAAAAACGAAATAATAAACGAGGTGGAAAAATGAAAACTGAACTTATCTGCATCGGCTCTATCGAAGCCATTGCCAAAGTTTGGCACGGCTTGTTTGAGTCCGGAAGGCTGGTAATGATGCACAGACAAGCCGAAGGCACAAGGTGGATTGCAACGTTTGTAGTACTGTCTGAGTACGTGGAAGTAATATCTTAAATAAGGGGGTTGGAAAATGAAAACACCGACGATTTACGAAATTAAAAGATTAACAGCGGAAACAAGTCCACAGTTTTTTAGCAGACAAGCACTAAAGTTTTTTAAACAGACAATGAAAAGCTTCAGAGTTACAAAAGCGCCTGGGGGCAAATTTTTAATAAGGGCTGAAATCGGTAACTTGTTTCCAGATTTAGCACGCTATCATAAAAAGGAATATACATTACGCATATTTGACCCGTCAACAAATAAGCTGGAACGCATTAAGGAGCCGCTTAAATGAGTAAAGGCAAAAACGCAAGGAAACGTTTATCCCGGCAGATAGAGGAAATAACCGGGCAGGCTTCAAGTTACGCAAGGGCGGCATTCGAGGCCTACAGATACGGCAATGCTCGGGGGCTTGAGTTTGCAAGCAACTTACAAGGAACGGAAAAGAGAGAATTGATTAGGGAAGTTACCAATTCAAAGAGAACAATCTTTAACTAAGGAGTAAATTATCATGAGCCTATTATCAGACAAGATTCTGGAAGACGTTGAAAAACTGCCATATCACAGCAAGAAAGACTTTATGGCCGACTACTGCGAAAAGTACGGGTGCTCAGATACTGACAGGGCTGAGGAGTTAAAAGCAAGAGAGGATTTGCTAATCCTCGCTGTTAAGATGATGAAGGGCAAAAGTGCCTACAAAAAATTTAAGGAGTACGTAGCGCTGAACGCAAACAAGCATGACGCTGATTATCTGCAACTAGAATTACATAATATTATACGTGAAAGTATAGCAAGGTAATCTTCGACTCTAACGCCTGAGTAATCAGGAACGAAACCACAAGGGATTAGGCAAGGTATAGCAAAGCTGTATTTTTGAGGGAAAACTATTTATTTAAAGAAAGGAAAGGTCATATCGTGAAATATAACGAAGACGGATCTTTAAGCAACGAGTCTAAAAAAGAAATAATAACAGCAATAGAAAAGCATGGACATGATAAGGTTTCTAATGCTGCCTTATGGGGATTGGTTGGCCCAAGTGATTTAGGGAAAGATGTAATTGAATCATTTGGTATTTCCGGCGCTGAAACAAATAGGGATTTTACAATGGTGCATATGTATGCGTTTGATTATAAACATAATAAGAAAGAAATCAAGCTATGAGTAAATTTAAAATTGGTGATCGTGTGGTTCCTAAATCAAAGTCGGTAGGTAGTAGTTTGAAGAATTCTGCGGCTTGGAATAAAGCAAAAAAAATAAACCAGCCTTGTCTTTATGTGGTATATACATGGGACGAGTCTTTATGTGCATGTAATACAAAATTATATGGGCATGAATTGACGGAGGCTTTCCTCGACTCCGACTTAATTCCCTTTGAAGAGATTCAGGCACGAATAGAGTCAGCGGAAAAGCCTCCGGTATGGTACACGCTTCCGGCTCCTGCTCCTGCTGTATTAGAGACGGAGAAAATAGAGCCTGATTATAAGTGGTTCTATGAGTTTATGATGACATGCAAACGCGGATTAGAATGCAAATGCTGCGTTATTGACGATGTTGATTTTTGTATTTGTGAATCAAATTTAACTTGTCTTGAGGTCTTTAGAGCCTACGCCGAAAACAAGTTCATAAAGAGGGGGTGAAATAATGAAAAAGATAACAATCGAGATTGAGACTACAAATAAAGTAGCGTTTGAATATAATGGCGATTATGAACTACGCCGTATTTTAAAAAACACTAGGGAAAAAGTTGCTGGAATGTATGACCAGGATGTATATAGATGGGACTATGACATAAAAGACTCAAGAGGCAACAAATGCGGAAAGTTAACGGTAGAATAAGGAACAATATGAAACCAGCATATGAACACATAATCAAGGCGCAGGATATAAGGGACAACAAGGCGGCAAGGAACAAGAGAATCCTTGATAACTTGCTTGCGGCGGTTATCGGAACTATATTCGGAATGATAGTTGGATACTTAATTTAAAGGAGAAGTATAATGCTTGACAAATTTATGGATTTTATGTTGGGCTATATAATAGTTATGATGTCGCTTATTCTCATAGGCGGAAGCTTGACGATTATCGGAGTTATAGTATTTTCAATATATAAGAACCTTTAAAAAATAGAACACAAGGAGCAAATGAAATGTACACCTCGACTAAGAAAACGGCAATGAGGGTTTCGATTCAGCAGAAAGGCAATGTTACTATTGAGGTAATGAATGGCAAAGCGCAATACTTTATTGATGGAAAGAGGATCCCTAGCTTTCTGGTTCCGAGATTCCAGCAGTTTTTGAGAGACAAGGGATGTTAATTGCTCTTGACAATTCTGCATTATAGACTATTATTATAAGATAAGATTTAAACAAGCAAGGAAAAACAAAATGACAAACAAGTACACTTTTGAAATTAACGT
>JBAZGP010000521.1:0-2832 GCA_041652835.1 Lutibacter sp.
ATGTTTCTTCTTCGTCTTGACTATTGACACCATTTAGAATGGCATTTCTTAAATCTATGGCATTAAATATTTTTCCAATAGTACAGGTTTGAAGATATTCACCAATGATTTGTGATGTATCATAGTTGGTTCCAAATATCTTAGTAGCCACATTTGCTACAGCTTCTTTTTTTTCTAAAAGATTGCCCCCAGAAGACATCGTTGCAGACGTACCAATACAAATTAAATCATTTTTGCATAAACTTTTAATACGTCTAATAAGCATACTGACATCAGCGCCTTGTCGCCCTCTATAAGTATGTAATTCATCAAAAACTAAAAATTGTAAATTATCCTTTAAAGAATCACGTAACCAAGATTCTGATTGTCGAGTCATAATTAACTCCAACATCATATAATTCGTTAATATAATATCAGGTTGATCAATTTTAATTTGAGCTCTTGTTTCAGTATCTTCCTGTCCAGTGTATTTGGCAAATGTTATGGGAAAGTCCATACCGAATTTCTTAGCGTATTTCTCAATTTCCCCTTGTTGAGAATTAATCAGTGCATTCATTGGATAGACTAAAATAGCCTTAACCCCCTTTTTTTTAGCTGAGCCTTGATTGAAGATAGAATTAAATATTGTTGCTAAATATATTAAAGATTTTCCTGAGCCAGTACCTGAAGTAACTACAAAACCTTTATTTTGGATTCCTATTTTAATAGCCTCTGTTTGATGGCTATATAAAGTGTAACTACCAAAAGTTTTAACCAGATTTTGATTAATTAAACCCTCGTTATAAAGATCTTGTAATGAATTTCCTTTTTCAAAAGAGGGGTTGAATTGAATTAATGGATCCGGAATAAAACCATCACTTTCAAATGCCTTACGAACTTCTTCTTTAATTCTATCATCTGCTATATTTAAGAAAGAATTTAAATAATCTCTGTAATTTGAAATTACCTGATTGTGTGTTTTAAATGCATCCATTTACAATGATTTTTTATAATTTAATCTAGAAAGTAAGTCTATTTTACAGTGAATTACTTGTGGGGTAATTTTATTTGTAAGTGCTTTTACCAACCTAATAACTGGAGGATTAAGTATTTTCATAGCGTTATTCTTCTTCTTTTATTTCGTTAGCTTTTTTTTAATAATTTTAAGATATTAAAATGACTCTGCTTACTTTTTATTCTAATTTTTTAAAATTTGAAAACTATTAGAACCTAAATAAGAGATAAAATTATTCCAATTATAATCATAACATTTAATTTTTTTAGCAATTAACTGTATGAGAATAATCAAACAACGTTAAAAGTAACCAAAATAAATGAAGGATTTTATGATAAATGATACTTTTTATATTAAATGTGTTTGATTGAGTGAGAACTAGTGAAAAGCCCGTTTTTTTATGAGATTGTATTAAAAAAAAATTAAATAAATATTATAGCCTTCTCATAGGCTTGTATTTTGTATAGCAATTTCCAGACTTCTAAACAGTATGGTTTTTTTAAATAATGCTAAATTTATGAGCAATCAGCTGAGGTGTATTTATCTAATTTTATCAAATGATTTATACTAAATATTTTGGCTTCATTACCAAGGAACAAGGGCAGATAAACCTGCTGCCGGATCAATTTCAAAGAATGATGAATATTGTTCATTTAGAAGGTGTTATATTGGGCTTAAACAAAGCTAGAGAGACCTTTAAAGACACGAATCTTTATTACAAGTATGATATTATTATTTTGGATAATTCAACTAAACTTTCAGAGTTAATCGGGAATATTTCTCCAAATTTACTTTTAAAAGAAATGGTGTTGCTATCGGATTAATTCATTATATTTGAATTATAAGAGTTGCTGCTAGGCAACTCATCTTTTTCAAAATTAATAACCCACCACGTTTACAGCAATTTTCGGAGGTGGGTTTTTTATTTTAATAAATTTACAATCTGAACGCAGCCGCCATCATTTCCTGCTCTTTTTTAGGGATTCCCAATTTTGAGGCTGTCAATTTCCAGGTGCTGACAGCTTTGGCAACTTCCTGAATTATTTGTTCCATTTGTGATTCATTGAGCCTAAAATAAGTTCCTACACTTTTTGCCAGGTTGATGTTTAAGGCGTTGTTTTCCATATCAATATTTAAGGCAAGACCGCCCTTTTCAACAGACGGATTGATGTCATAGGCAGGGGAAAGCACCCAGCCTGCATTTGTTAACATAAAACCATGATTTCTTAAATGATCATCGGTATTAGAAATAGCGATGTTAAAGACAATTCTTTTCCAAAGTTGCTGTAAGTTTTCTTCAATATTGGTGCCATAGGTTTGAATGAACTCCGCAATTTCCAAATAACTTCCCTGATTGTCACGTATGCTCTCTTCCGATTTGCCTAACAGTGTCATTGCCGATGCAAAATGAATGCGTTCTTCTTTTTCCCTGTCGAATCTTTTTGTGAAAAAAGTATGATATTTTCCGGATATCTTTTCAATTTTGGAGGGCGCCATTTTTATACCTGCCGCAATTGCCAATTGATAAGCCAACAATTCCCATGCTGCTTTATCGGTTGTGTCGCTTTTTGAAGGAAACTTTGCAATCCACAAATTATTTTCATTGTCCAAAATATTTGCTTTAGGACGGGCACCTCCCAACGAAGAACCTGGGGCAATGAGCACGTTTAACCATTTTTTGACCGTTTTATTATCGTTGTCATTCTCAAATTGCGTCACGGCTTCCTGTAATTCCCCTGCTGAAGTCCAAGGCGGTGAGGGATTGTTGTCATTGTGGTCCAAAAATGGTCCGTTTGGATCAGTTTTAAAGTGCAGTGCACCCATCCGTGTTTTATCAT
>JBAZGP010000522.1:0-2832 GCA_041652835.1 Lutibacter sp.
TCATCTCCAAGTAGATTAATTAATTTGGGAATGTTTGTTTTTATGGCTTCAATGTTGTCGTTGTTTTTGAAATACAAATCATTAAAAAGCCGGTATTCCGTAAGCACGAAAGTTTTACTAATGCCCATTTTAGCAAGTTGATTATTGATTGTTTTGTAATGTCTGGTTGAGATTATTACAGATACATCGTCTTTAAAAGTTGCTAGTGTTGAGGGCGAAATGCATTTGTAATTGTGATAAAATCTTCCTACTTTATCTTGATCATTGTCACACAGGAAATCAATTTTAATATCAGTGAAATAATTTATTGCTGTAATTATGGGATAGGATATCGCGCCTATGCCAAACACACATATATATTTGGATGATTTTATTTCGCTTTTTATTTGGTCAGTATTCATATTATAAACCACTCCCATTCAGTCTCTTTGCCGTTTTTAAAAGTATCTGCTTTGCTCTGGCTGAATGTTTATCCAATCCATTTATAGATTTATTGCAGGTGCTACACATTTTCCCATTGAGATAGAGTTTAGGACGCTTGCAATTTGAGCACGTTCCGACATGATTTCTTGATATAGAGGGATAAGTAACTCTTTCTTTTTTGCCTTCATAAAAATCAACGGATCGCTTTTTATATGGCTTGAAATTATACTGAACCGTCCCGCATTTTACGCACTCGGTATGGTCTGGATAAACTTGAATTATTGGTGATAAACAGCACATATTATTTCTCCCAGCACTTTTTGAAATTTCTCTGCCCTTTAAAATTATAATGAATTTTCCCTTTACAAGTTCCAGCTATAAAAGAGTTACGGCACAAATCGCATTGTTCGGGAAACTTAAAAACATTCCCCTTGATTTGGCTCCATATCAACTCGCCCTCACGCACTCTTGGTTGGCAGAATCCATTCTCCCAGCACTCTTTTAAAACTTTTTTGAGTTTGTCTAAAAAAGGCTCTGGTAATTTGGCTCTTATATTGTCCCATTCTGCGCCGGTTTTCTGCTTTGTAATAACCGACTTAATAAACATTTCCCGATCTTCATAAGATAAAATATCGCTTATGATTTCATCCGGGTATCTTACCGGCGTCACGTAAGGCGGTCTTTTGCTTCCAAACTTCAACGGCTTGTTCAAGTTCTTCGGCTGCTCCTGGGGTAAGTTGCCTATTGTTATTATCGAACCTATTTGAATTGGCTTTGAATCCCTTATTGTTTGTTGTGTTTCCATTTAAAAACCCTCTCTTGTTCCAGTTAAGAATAGTTTTGTAATGATCTTTATACTTTCCGCTTTTTACCGTGATTGAATAATCTAATTTTTCAATCGCTTCATCCAAGCTCTTCTGGCCTAATGCCTCTTGGAGTTTTTTATATTCTTGTTCTGTCAAATAAACAGAATCTAGATATTTCTTTTTCTCTTCTTTTATGGATTTAGGATTTATGGATTTAGGGGAGTGTGTCACTTGCGTTCCGTTATTCTCTAACGCATTACTAACGGTTAATACACCGTTAAAAGACGGTAATACACTTTCTTTCTCTGTATTGTGGGGAGATTGATGTTTTAAAAACTCAGGAATGTCTATGTATTTACGGTCATTTACAGTATAACGGCGAATAAAAACCTTTTCTGGTCGATCTTGAAGATTTGGTTGACAAAGCAAAATTAAGAACTTTTCAATGTTAATATTGTCGTATGGGAAAATTTCAGCCTTTAAATATTTTGGCCTATCTTCGAGTCGTCCAGACTTATCAGCTTTACACCACAACCCTTGATAAAGTAATCTTGCCTCATAAGGTAGTGTCGCTAAATCTTCATCTTTAAAAAAATCAGGTTTCAAGGCTCTAATTCTTGACATTCTTTTTTTGCGCCTCCGATTGCGCCCGATTAGTTTAGGCGGCAAGGCGGCTCGGAATGCCGCCCTTTCGCGTGATCTCGCTAGCCGCTGTGTAATTCCTTCAATTTCCCTTGATAAAGTTTCTTAAATTGGTTCAATTCAAACACCGTGTAATTATGCGGGCGCTTTGCCAGGTATTCCAATTTATCCAGCGTTTTTTGCCCGTATTTTTTAAGCATAAATTCTTTATAGCGATCAAGAACTCCATGTCCATACCCATTGCATTGTTTACATTGAAAATGAACTAACTCAGGAATTAGAAATAGAGTCCTATGTATATAATGACCGGCATCCGCAGCCTTCCAGTGCCGTAAGGAACCACAAGTAACACACCGGCCATATCCTTCATCGTTTGCCTCTGAGCGCCTTACCCATTCAGAGAATAAATCCCAAACTTCATTTTTAAGAATTTTAATATTATTGGCTGGCCTTTTTTCTTTCTTAAATGGAAACAACTCATAGTATTTACTATTGTGACAATGAGTAACACGGCATACAAGATGCGATGTTGTCTCGTTCTTATGGGTGCATTTAGGGTATGTGCATAACCAGTATTGTTTCATTGCTCAATCCTTGTGTTTATAAATATCTTTCTTGGCACAATTCCGTATTTCAATTTCAGCTTCTTCAAGTTTTCATCAATTTTCTCAATGTCGTCCAAGTGCCGGTAAGATTCTTTTAACTGGAAATCAGCCCATGCTTGCCGTTCCGCCGGTGTCATGTCGTCGAATTTAATTTCTTTCATTTACTACCCCACATAACCAGCCGCCTCAGTGGAACGCCGGGAAGCAGCGGTGTTTTATTCGTGTTCAGTGGCGGCGTCCACTGAGCTTTTCGTTACCACTTCCCAATAACCTTCTCTCTTATCGTATAATTATCCTCGTTCCAATTCCCATTCCTGCAAATCGGGAGCATGTCGCAAGCTATTCCAGGAAGGATG
>JBAZGP010000523.1:0-2820 GCA_041652835.1 Lutibacter sp.
CCCCGTTCCGCCTTTCTTAAAAGAACTTAGTAGCTCTATGTCAGAAAAAGCCATTTCATCGTCAGGAAAATGAATTCCAATTTCCACCATGCTCGAGACCGTATCAGCCGGCCGATAGTTATCACTCAAAGTGAGGTGCATTTTATAATTGCCGGTTGGTAATTGATATCGCTGCACATCAATCATATTCACCGCATGGTTGGTGTCGATGGCTTCGGGGCCAAACAAGCTGTATTTTGCATAATCGATGATGGAGTCGTTGCGCTTAAATATCACCTGAATGTTTACCTGTCCTTGCCAGTTTCCATTTTCTAACTGGTGATAGCCAATGCTTTGTCCATCTACATTTAAATAAGTTTCCAGATAAGGCAGATTGCCGGGCGTATCAAAAGTAGCATAGTTTAAATAGGCACGTAAATTTTGACCCGGCATGGTGCCAAAAATCAGTATAAAGGCCAGCGACAAGAATATTTTTGCTTTCATGGTTGCGATTTTTTTACTTTACAAAAATAGATTAAATGACTGATTAAGTCAACCTACTGCATATAAGACTGGAATACGGACAAGAACGTTGTGTGATGATTAAAAATATCCGGTAGAGAGTTAGTTAGCTAACTATATCGCTAATCGCGATAGGCCATACAAACAGCCTGCTGCTGATTCTGTGTTTACCCTTATTCCATTCCTCGTGTTTACAAATCTTCAAATTCAAATCCCCAATCACAAATCCTCCTGCCTTTCGACAGTCAAGAAATCATAAATCCCCAAACATGAGTCCACTCCGAAAAGACAAATACCCCTACCTGCCAACCGCAGGCTGGATCCCTTAAAGTGGACTTTGCTTACCCCTAAATCCCCTAAAGTGGACTTTGCTTACCCCTAAATCCCCTAAAGGGGACTATAGATAGTTCATTGATTTTCTACGAATTCCGCTTTTAGGGGTTACTTGCTTACCGGCAGGCAGGGGGGTAAATGAGTGTCATCCATGTACCATCGCCCTATTAAAATTCTTAACCCCCCATGTAAAACCGATAAAATAAATCACTAGATTTATGCCACCAAACACCCGATGATCCATTTGCGAGAGTAAGAAAGAAACCGTTTTAACTAATTATAAACGATTGAAAATAGGTAGGATATGTACTATGAAGTGGTTAAAAAAAGTAAAGATAAATAACCGCAAGAAGTGGGTTTATACGCTCGTTGTGTGCAACGCAGAAAAACCGAAACGATGAAACTGTATGATTGAATCAATTAACCCAACAGGTATTTTAAGCAAATACATAAAAAACTATTTCATTGTTGAAACTGACAATTCGGAAGGCTATTTGCCCAAAGAAAGGGTTTACCCCTGCGGATATACAACATTGGTTTTTCATTATGGCTCTCCATCAAAATTCCAGAAAAAGAATTCACGCAATTACATTGAGCCAAACTTGGTTATATGCGGTCAACAAACCAATTATTATGACTTGTCATTATCCGGAAAAACAGGGATGATTCTTATTGTATTCAAACCACATGGGGTAAAATCTTTTTTCAATTTCCCAATGACTGAATTATTAAATGAAAACCTTTCGCTTCAGGAACTGGCTAATAATGAAACCAATGAATTAGAGGACAAACTGTTAAACTCTCCAAATAATACGCAAAGAGTTATTCATTTGGAAAACTTTCTTGTTAAAAGACTAATTCATAATAATGAATTTGAACGGGTTGAACATGCCATAAAAATAATTGAGAATTCAAAAGGACAAATGAAAGCTCAAGATATTGCGCATGAAGTGTGTTTGGGAATAAAACAATTTGAAAGGACTTTTTCAGCATACGTTGGTGTTAATCCTAAAAAATTTGCAAGCATCGTCCGCTTTCAAAATGTCATTCAACCGGACAGTAAGCTTAAAAAAAGCATGTCTCAATTAGCTTATGATAACGGGTATTACGACCAATCTCATTTTATTCATGATTTTAAAAGTTTAACAGGACTTACGCCAAAAGCTTTTTTTAACGTTCGGAAATAAAGACCATTTTTTACAATTTTTTTATTTGTGCACTGCCTATTTTTGTAATTAAAAAAGAAACAATGAATAAATTGGAATTAAAACATAAGGAAATAATCAACTTTTGTCTAGCAAATGCAGACGATTCGGTTATAAAGAAATATTCGAGGTATTTTAAAGAAGGTTATGAAGGATATGGTATCGATTCTAAAATTTACGAATCGCAAAAAATTAAATGGTTGAATTCATGGAAGGATGAAATGACCATTTCAGAATACTTAGATTTAGGCGATTTGCTGATATCCTCCGGTAAATTTGAAGAAGCAAGCTACGCTATCGGGTTTATTGCATCAAAAAAAGATGAATTTACAACTGAAACGTTTGATAGAATTGGGAATTGGCTGGAAAATGGAATTCAAAACTGGGCCAATACGGACGTTTTGTGTATGTTGGTTTTACCCGGGTTTATTTTCAACAAAATCATTGAACCCAAAGATTTTATAAATTGGACAAAATCTGAATCCAAATGGAAAAGAAGAGCAGTTCCGGTTACCTTTTATGAAGTGATTAAAAAAGGATACAGTCCTGAGCCTGTTTTTTCTGTGATAGAGAAATTAATGGAAGATAAAGAAGAAGATGTTCAAAAAGGGTTAGGCACACTTCTACGGGAAATTTGGAAAACCCAGCCAGAAATAGCAGAAGATTTTCTTTTAACCTGGAAAGATAAATGCGGACGAAAGATTATTCATTACGCCACTGAGAAAATGGATAAAGACAGTAAAGCAAAATTTAAAAAGACAAAAAAATAGAATCAATGGAA
>JBAZGP010000524.1:0-2817 GCA_041652835.1 Lutibacter sp.
TATGATTTTAATTCGTTAGAAAAAGTTTTAGAGGATTGTGGTTTTAGTAATGTTCATAGATATGATTACAAACAGGTTTTGCCGAAAGGATATGATGATTTTAGCAGATGTTTTTGGAAACATTTACGAGATTGTAAGTCAATGGCAGAATATGAACAAGGTATGTTAGTTGGATTAAATGTGGAGTGTGAAAAATTATGAAAATTGATCAAATGAGGCCGTGGTTTGATGAAGAAGAAGCAATAGCAGTATATAATTACATTAAAAATGGCGGTTGGTTAACAGATTTTAAAAAAACACGAGAACTTGAACACATGATAGCCGATTATACAAAGTCAAAGTATTGTTGTGTCGTAAATAATGGCACAACTGCATTACAGATTGCATTAATGGCGATGGATATTCAACAGGGTGATAAAGTAGTTGTGCCGGTGTATAGCCATCCTGCTTCAGCCTATGCAGTAAGTTTAGTTGGCGCTGATGCGGTATTCTGTGATATTGAAAAAGATACTTTTAATATATCGTTTGAAAAATTATGGAAAGTAGCAAAGGATTGTAATCCTAAATGTATAATGTTTGTTTCAATAAATGGACGGAGTTGGCCTATAGGTGAAGTATGTAATATTTTTAAGGATAAAGTTCTATTGCTGGAGGACAGTTGCCAAAGTTTGGGAAGTAAATTTGGCGAAAAATATTTAGGAACTATAGGCGATATCGGTGTGCTATCATTGAATACCTTTAAAATAATTTCCGCAGGTCAGGGAGGGGTATTGCTTACGGACAATAAATACTATTACGATAGAATAGTTAGAATTAAAGATTATGGTCGTGCAGGTGGTCGTGGTAGCGATTATGAAATGTTAGGTATGAATGCCAAGTATACTGATATACAATCTGTGATAGTCATTGAACAAATGAAAAAGTTAGATTGGCGTGTGGAAAAGAAAAAGAAAATGTTTTTATGGTATATGGAATATTTAAATGGAATAGAACAAGTAAGATTTATTCCAACGAATTTAATAGATTGTGCGCCCTGGTATATTGACCCGCTTGTTGAAAACCGTGATGGGTTAATAAAATATTTAGCTGAAAATGAAATAGAAGCACAGCCTTTTTATCCACCGTTGCATACAATTCCGTATTACAAAAAATATAGAGCCTATTGGGGTGATTTAAAAAACGCAGAATATATTTCGGAACATGGTATTTGGTTGCCTTCAAGTAGTTTTTTAGAAAAAGAGAATATAGAATTTATTTGTAGTAAGATAAAGGATTTTTATAAAAAATGAAGTTATTGGTTATTTGTAGCACTATAGATTTAAAACATAACTTTGCCACATCGCAATTTTTATGGCAACTTTTTAAAGGACTTTATGAATGTGGTAATGATGTTATAGTGATACCTTATATGGGCTATCCGGTTGAAAGTTTATGGTGGAGAACTTATCCTAATCCTTGTGCGATTGAAAGTTTATCCTATAATTATTTAGCAGATAGATTTAGGATAAGGTCGGTTAATAAAAAAGGTACTACTTCATTATTGGTGGATAAATATATTAAACCAAGATGGCAAAAACATTTGATAAATATTTTAGAAAAAGAACAAAATGTAGATGCAGTTATGTGGTTTGTTGTCCCGCTTAATCATTTGAATAGTCTACCAACTAAGATAAAAAAAGAGTTTCATATTCCTGTGATTTATTTTGATGGTGATTTACCTACAAGTTTGCCGCAATTTTCAGATACCCGTAGTTTTAAATTTAATTATTATCCTGGTGCTGATTTATCAGAGTATGACTTATTTATTTCTAACGCAATTTGTGCTGTTGAACCTTTAAAGGAATTAGGCGCAAAGGTTGTGAAAATATTATTTTATGGCGTAGACCCTGATGTGTGTTATCCGTTAGAAATTAAAAAAGACTACGATGTTTTTTATTCCGGCATACGTTGCGCTCAAAAAGAAAAACAAATGGAATACATGATTGGTGAACCATCAAAGCAATTGGACTATAAGTTTATTGTCGGTGGTAAAGATGATGAAAAGGTTGATTTAGGTCGAGCAAAACGAATCGGGATAGTCCCTATGAATGAATGGCAACGCAATATTTGTAGGAGTAAAATCGCCTTAAATATTACTAAAGAGTTTGACGCAAAGTTGTATGGCACTTCATCAATGAGACCATTTGAACTTGCATCAATGGGGGCTTGTGTAGTTAGCGACCCGTATAACGGATTGAATGAATGGTTTGACATTGGGAAGGAAATGTTTATAGTGCATAATGCTAAAGAGTCCATTGAACTTTATCAAACGCTTTTACACGATGATGATTTAAGAATTAAAACGGGGCAACTTGCAAGGCAACGAGTTTTAAAGGAACATACTACAAAGCTAAGAGCAAGGCAATTAGTAGGTTATATTGATGAAGTTAAAAAATTTTATAACCATAGTTAGTTTTATAGCGTTAGGGTTGGTAAGTATTTTACCCCCTATTATTCAGGGTTATTGGTATCCTAACCTTAGCGATGATACGGCTAATCATTTGTCAGTGATTTTAAGATTAGTCAACGGGACATTACCAAGTTTTGAATTTAGATATTTAGGTTATGCGATTATCGGTTATCCAATGTATTGGATTTCACAATTATTTAATATTGAAATGACCACTTTATTTTTATGGTTGCATTGTTTGATACCATTGATTGCTGGTGCGGTTTTGTATTTTGTTTTTAGTCAATTGGTTAATTGGATTACTGGATTGTTGATGTTGATTATTCCAGTTTTTGTTTCTGGCGCTTCTGTTTATTATATGTATTATG
>JBAZGP010000525.1:0-176 GCA_041652835.1 Lutibacter sp.
ATTTTAGTTACGAGGTATATAAATTTAATTTTTAGCTTCATGAGGGGGTAGGGGGTATATGTGTCTATATTCATGTGTAAATAATACTCATTCAATAATGTAAAATGTTCCTATCTATATGGAAAATGATTCAATAAAATATAATGATAAACATGTTATATATAGTATATATATAG
>JBAZGP010000525.1:186-2812 GCA_041652835.1 Lutibacter sp.
CTTTATCCACTCTAACTTATACCTACACCTACAGTAACTAATATGCAGTAAATACATCTTAATTGAAAAAAGGCATAAAACTCTACTGAAAACCGACCATGATGTTATAAGAGCTTCTAAGAGTATTCTATTAAGGTTCTATAACTAATCTTTATCTGAAAAACCAGGGAGAGACAATATCATACGCCGTACATAATTAACTCTAATTTAAGTTAAACTTGACCCATTGACATTAATGTACGATGGTAGTATAGTCATTATAGTTAACAATTAATATAAATATGAATAATGAGAAAAGCTATGACATTCAAGCTATTGATGAATGTAATTTCCCACTTAAAAACCTTGATGAGGCTGTTGATGAGCTGAAGACAATCAACGAAGTCGAACCAATCAAGGCTCAAGACTTAAGTGATGATTTAGTCGAAGCGGTTATAAATTTAATCTAAATATGAAAATACAAAACATGACTTCACCTAATGGCAATAAGGTTGCCAACCAGTTTATAATTTACGAAGAAGGACACGGAGCAAACGGTAATTTTATCCGCCGTGAGACTTTCCAAAGTTATAGTAGTGTTATTGCTATTAAAACAGTTTGGAATGACAGAACCGATATTGTCTTAGATAAAGACACTTGGGATTATTCTGTCACTACTGGAAAATATCGAAACCAGTTTTTAAATGAGGATAAGAAAACCACTGAAAAGAAAATCAAAAGTGGCGAATATAAGTTAAAAAATCTTAACTAATATGAAAATAATATCCCATGTTAGGTATAGTTACTGGGGATTAAAACATAACTATTCACCCAGTTATTACAATGATTATGGTAAAAGCACTTGTCCGCATTGTAATGAAAAATTGGATGATAATAAAGGTGGCTGGTTTATTCGCTGGTATGGATTATGTATGAGTTGTGAATTAAAAAGATTAACTCACAAGCTAATAGAAACTAAACCAGTTAGTTATAAATATCAATTTTAAATATATGATAGAAATTAAAATAAGAAAACTTAGTAATCCGGCTAAATGCTGGTGGTATACCCATAACTACGAAATAGTGATAAAAAATGGTAGCAACAGTCTAATTTATGGTAAAAAACCAAGTTTAAGCGAGTGCCTAAGAGAGACTGAAAAATACCGAAATCAGGTTAAAATTGAGGTCTACCACTAAATGTACGACGTACAGAATAAAAATACCGCCTCTTGACAGCAGTGTCAATTAGCGGTATAGTTTCATTATCCAAAATGACAAATAATTCTACCGCAAAACTAGCAACAAGTCAAGACCTCTGCCAAAGTGGAGGTTTTTTTATGGGCAAAGAGTATTGGTCAGATATAAGAAACGTCATTAAGTGGGTAAAACAAATTTCAAGCAATCAAGTATTAGTAACAGATAAGCTCACCTCATCGAATAGCTGGGTTTCCCAGCCGATAGGGAGAGAGAAACTGGCAAAAACTAAAGACTCTTAAATCTATGTATTAAATAGATGGAGGTATTTAGCCTATGCGTTAGGAGTCCCCGGGGGATTTTTAAAGGGGGGATATAGTTTAAAATTTAATTACAATGAATACTAAAGAAGAATTAGAAAAACAATTAGCAGACATAATTAATAAATGGGAGAGTGATATACCGAAATCAGATATGGATAAAAGATGGTGGCAATATCTTTGTGATAAATGTCTAACAGTTAGACTTCAAAATCAGATTAATAATTATAATATCTATCTAGAAGATGTTAAAAAAATTGAGGCCGAGAATAAAATTGATTATGATAAGGTTGATGAAATATTTATCTGATACTTGCAAGTTTGACCAATTTATGTTACACTCAATATATAATTAAAAATTAATATAAAAATGAGTAATCAAATTAATGATGAAATAGCCGAGAGAATTGCTGAAGAAACAGACAAAATCCATTTTATTAGAGAAGGAGAAAAAGAAGAATATGCTAAAATTTGGTACGATGCCATGATAGAAAGTGACCAATCAGATATATTTGCAGTTCAACCAAAAATTTTTACTATGCAACCTGCTACTGATGAATGGTTAGAAAATCAGGAAAATAAATTTATTAATTCATTCACTGAATAACATGTCAAAGAAAACTAAAGAAATTCCAAAAGTTATCTACGATATGCTAACTGATATTAGTGTTGACAAAAATTTTAGACTTCAATTAGCTAAAGAACTCAATATTGAAATGCCTGATGACCATTTAGAAGACATCAAAAATGATTTTGATTTATCTATGCTCAAAGAGATAGATGAAACTGAAAAAGAAAAACAGGAATATATTAATAATTTAGAAGAAAATGAATAATCTATATAAAACAACCGATATGCGATTAGCTACCGTATTATCCCTTAATTTCCCCATCCAGAATTTAATTAACAATGATGGCAAGGGAACTTTTGTATTTGAAAAAACGGCTGAATTGGAAAAATTAATAGCCGGATTTTATAATAAAGAGTTATCGGTTGAACCAAGTATTTTATTTAATAATTTAAAATCAATTAAAGACCGTTTATATGCTACGGTCAAGGAGCAATACTAATGAACTATTTATCAATCGCTATAATTGTCAGTTTAATAATTCTTTTTGTACTAGACGTCTTT
>JBAZGP010000526.1:0-2810 GCA_041652835.1 Lutibacter sp.
ACGTACTGATTAAGGAATATTTAGAAGATACCGGCTATATATTTCATGAAATTTTGGATAAAATTGATTTTAAGATAATTAACAATTAAGCAAATGAAACTAATTAAAGTAAAAACAAAAGAAGGTGTTTTATACCTGTTAAATAACTGGCCAAACACGATAAAAAACGGCTCTTTAACCTATTTTGTATACGGTAAGGGTTATTTAAAAACTAAAAGTTTTGAATTGACAGAAATAGAATTGCCTGAACGATACGATAAAATGACATGGCTGCAACTTTGCAGAATACATGAACAGTACGGTATCGAAGTAAGTTTACAATATGCTGAATGTAAGATAGCTGGTATTATCGCAAGGCAAACTATTTTGGGCAAATTTGCGCTTTACGAAAAAATAAGGGACATTATACCAGAAAATTTTGACGAATTTTTTGACATAATACCATGTGATTATATGCTTTCCTGTTTTGGTATATATGTACTAGATATCATTGGGTTAGACGATAAACTATCTAAAATTGACCCTGAATACAACAATATTGAGTTAAAATATAAGGGCGTTACATGTAGCATGAGCGAATATATTACCATGAAATATGGTGAAAATTATAGAAATATAGTTGAAAAATTAATTTAACAAATTAATACATACGATTATGAAAACACTACAGACGATTGTCTACGACTTTAGCGAATTGTCAAAAGAAGCTAAGGAAAAGGCGATTGAACAATGGTACGAACATGAAGAGTACCCATTCTTTAAAGATGATATTGACATGTATGTGTCCGAAAAGGATGATTATTTTTATGACCGCAAATTGCAGTATTCACTATCTTGCTGTCAGGGTGATGGCCTGAGTTTTTCCGCTAAATTCAGCTTATACAAGTGGTTAAACGAACGAACAAACCTAAAAGAATCTGTCAAAAGAACACTATGCGAATTGGCTACCATTTGCTCAAAAGGCAACACGGGCCATTATTGTTTCGCGTCGCGCGGTGATATAGAACTGGATTTTGATAACAATTACGAACGTCCGAATATCGAATCATTGGCCGAAAAATTGAGGGATGAAATAGCGGATTATTACATATCGCTATGCATGGATGCTGAAAAATACGGCTACGATATACTAGAGTACAGAATGGATGAATTAGAGTTTGACGATTTATGTAATGATATGGGATACACATTTTTACAGGACGGTACAATGAAAAATTATTGAGACATGAACAGCAAGGACACGAACAGCAAGGACAGCGACAAGCCTATCAAGATAATACTATTTTTCGGTATTGTGATATTTATAACAATGACAGTTATCGGAATGTTAAATTAACTAAAACTAAACAAAAATGAAACGTATTACACACAAAGAAATTGAAAAATGCATGGAACGCATAAAGAAATTGACCGGCAAGGAAACCCTACACGCCGAATTTGCAGCGGTGTATGGGGGCTGGAGACTCATCAACATTGACCCAAAAACCGGCTCACATGATGGCTATGTATTCGGCCTGAGCTCATGCGCTCCAAGGCTGAACAGCAGTGAGTTTTTTCAGCTACTGAGTGGCATTGAAATAGGGTTAACTAATAAGTCTGAATTATGAAAACAAATGAATATACAAGCGCGTGGCCTAATTTAGACCGAGCATGTGAAGTATCTATTGTCTCCGGGTGTGCCGTTAACATAATGTATGATACGATTGAATACCCGGAAATGCCAGACGATTTTGAGCTAATTAAAAATTATTTTTCTGGAGTAATTTTTGCAAAATCCGGTGAACTATCGGTAACGATCCACAGGCCACCAAAAGATGTGATTTTCAACGGTGAAAAATGGGATGATGAAAAAAAGCGGGCTGAATCGGTGGCCGTGAAAGACCTGCCAATAAGTCATGCCTCAGAAGCATTTTTAAAAACCATCATAGAGCGGTTTGGCGTGTCAATATCAAAGAGGGAAACGATGCTAAAAATAGCAAACGTATTGGCCTGCATGGATTCAAACACGGAAATAGGGGCTTGCCATATAGCTGAATCATTCCATTATGCTGGGATGAACAGGGGTGTAACTGAATGCTCCGTATTTTCAAGTATGGAAAAGTCCAAAACGGCTGATATGCTGGATTTACTTGACGATGAACAAATTAGGAAGGTGAACGGGTATATAAGAAAACTACATAAAAAGTAAACGACAAAACAATAATTGAATTATGAAAACATTATTAGAAAAAAGAAGCCATATTCATGCAATGGTTACAGACATGCTGAACAATGCAAACGAAGCGATGATTAATAAAATTGATAAGGCGTTAAGCTGTGGCGCAATTGATTTAGACGATTGGTCAGAAGATTGTAACCCTATGGTTTTACCTAAGTGTATCATTATCGCATTATTGGAAGATGAGGCAGACCAATATAAAGCGGCCGGCACGAAGTTTGAAAAGCAGGTGAAAAACGAAGTTAAGAATTTAAAATACTATTTATAACCCTGTTCAATAATCCCGCCTGTTCAGTTGCAATGAACAGTTAAAAATAATGAACAATTTAACAATAAACAATAATGAACCCAACAACAAACGAGCTGATTCTGTCAACCATTGATAAGTTGACCGACGCAATCAATAACAATATTGCAGTCAGTAAGACATGTAATGATTTTGATGAATTTAACGCAATTGAGAATCGCGTTTTAAAGGCAAATATCGCACTATACAAGACGGTTTTAATTAACCAAAATACGGAAAAATTGGATAAGGTTTTGGACGGTATTTAAAAAAACAGGTAAATCATGACAATAAAACTTGCAACCG
>JBAZGP010000527.1:0-2808 GCA_041652835.1 Lutibacter sp.
TTTTGCCAAAGGAAAACCCAATTTTGTGGCACTCATCCAAATTGTTTTGTCCGTTTCTATACGAAGTTTAATGTTAATTGATGTAGACATTTTATCATTGGAATATTTGGCATTTAAATTGGCATTAACCGTTTTCTGGTGAAAACGGTTGTCGTAGTGATTGCTAATTATTTTTCTGGTGGGAATATCTTCAATAATATCCATATTCGTCAAACTTTTTTTGCTTTTACAAGAAGTAAGTGCAAGCAGTATCAATATTCCTATTTTTAAAAAGTGTTTCATTTATTAATTTTTTAGCCTTAACGTAGCGGCTCTTTGTTTGTATTTTAATGCGTCACTTTTATTGTTCAGTTTCTCATAACTTATTGAAAGTTGTTCATAAAAATCGGCTTCCATTGCGCTGTTGTCAATAACAAAATCAATGCCAATACTTAAAACGGCAATCGCTTCATTATATTTTTCAAGTTTATTTAGGGCAAGTCCATTCATTTTATATAAATAAGGTTGCTCTGGAAACAATTCCAACGCTTCTTTACTGTCGGCATAAACCATTTCAAAAAGTGATTCTACCACTTCTTTATCCAAAATTTTCTGTACTGTTTTAAATTCCTTATTTTCACAATACGATTTTTTTAAGGATTCAATATCCATATTTTCATTGGCATTATTAGCCTGTTTTTCAGCGTTTATATGAAGTGATTTTCTGTTTTCCAAATAATTTTTAAAAGCTTTTAATTTTAATGTTGCCAATGCGTTTTCTTCCATTTTTGAAATTAATTCTTCTGCCTGACTAAAATTTTGATTTTGGATATAAAGAAACACCAATTCCTCACTATCTTTTGGCTGTATTTGAACAATCTTTTTTTGAACTTCAATAGCTTGGTCAAAATTTCTTTGTGCTTTTAAAACCGCAACTTTATGTCGTAACAAATATTTATTTTCTGAATCAAGTGATAGTGCTTTTTCAATAAACAGTTCCGCCTCAAAATCATTGTTCAATTCCAAATGATTTTTTGAAAACTCAAATAAAACAGCCACATTTGAAGCATCAATTTCATTACACAATTCTAAACTTTCAATGGCTTTGCTGTAGTTTTTTATGGCATGTTGCTTTAATGCTTCAAAAAAATTTGTTTGAAATTTTAAGCTATCTTCTTCGTCTATATTTATTTTTTGAGCATACAAAAAACTTGAAATAAATATCAATCCAACCGCAACAATCCGATGTAAATTCACAATTCTCATATAGCATTGCAATATACAATTTATTAAAACGGAAAATTAGGCAATTTTCAAATTAAGCAATTTTCAAATTATTTAGATTCCCCTTTTCGGGTTAGGGGGCTAAATTACCTTTGGAATGGCATCAATTAATTTTTGTGTATAGGCGGTTTTTGGTGTTTCATAAATAATATCGGCATCGCCAATTTCCTCAATTTTTCCATTATTCATAACCACCAATTGATCGGCCATATATTTTACCACCGCCAAATCGTGCGAAATAAAAATATAGGTAAAACCGAAATCATTTTTCAATTCATTTAACAAATTCAGCACCTGCGCCTGAACGGAAACATCGAGCGCCGAAACCGATTCATCGCAAATAATTAACTTTGGTTTTAAGACAATGGTTCGTGCAATACCTATTCGCTGCCTTTGTCCGCCCGAAAATTCATGTGGATAACGATAAAAATGAGCTGTCCGCAATCCAACTCGCTCCAACAATTCGAAAACATATTTTTTTCGTTCTTCTAATGAATTTAATATCCCGTGAACTTTCATGGGTTCCATAAGTGCTTTACCAACAGGAATTCTCGGATTAAGTGATGAAAATGGATCTTGAAAAATGATTTGAACTTCTTTTCTGAAATCTTTCAATTCCTCTTTTGACAAATTGGTAACATCTTTCTGTTTATAAAAAATTTGGCCTTTTGTGGCTTTTTCCAAATGTAAAATCGTTCGTCCTAAAGTTGTTTTTCCGCAACCTGATTCACCAACCAATCCTAAAGTTTCTCCTTCAAAAAGTTGAAATGATACATTATCAACTGCCTTTACTGGAGTTGCTTTTCCGAAGAAAAAAGGTTTTTCCATATTAAAATAAGTCGCAATATTTTTAACTTCCAACAAAGGTTTTGAAGCGTAAATTTTAGTGTGAAAATCATCGCGCTCTTCTTTTGTATACACTTCATTATCGACTGTGTTTTCTATAAAATCTTTCACAGTAGGCAACTTTTTTAAGCGTTCTTTTAAGTTGGGTTTAGAATTGATGAGTGCTTTTGTATAATTGTGGACAGGATGCTTAAAAACCTGATTTACCTTTCCCTGCTCCACAATATTTCCTTCATACATCACTAAAATGGTATCGGCAATTTCTGAAACCAAGGCCAAATCATGGGTAATAAAAATAATACTCATTTGAGTTTCTTGCTGCAATTCCTTCAAAAGTGTTATAATTTCCTTTTGAACCGTAACATCTAAAGCTGTTGTTGGCTCATCGGCAATTAATATTTGTGGTTTGCAGGCAATGGCCATCGCAATCATCACCCGCTGTTTTTGTCCGCCCGAAAGCTGATGCGGATATTGATTATACATTTCATTGGTTCTGGACAATTTCACTTTATGAAAAAGCGCAATAACCTCATTTTTAGCTTCCTTTTTTGTAATTTCTTTGTGCTGCAACAAAATTTCTTGAACCTGATAACCACAAGTTAAACTTGGATTTAAGGAACTCATAGGCTCTTGAAAAATCATGGAAATTTTATTTCCCCTTATTTTTTGAAACTCTTTTTCTGAAACGTTTTGTAAATT
>JBAZGP010000528.1:0-2796 GCA_041652835.1 Lutibacter sp.
TCGCAACCACACTCGCAATATTTATTATGGTCATGCTTTTCTTTATGGTCACAATTAATATCCGCACACACTTTAGATTTCTCGCAAATCCACTTTTCCATTTTCCACCTGCTATTTTAATTTCTTTTTTTTGCTGGCTGGCAGTTTTGAGGTACTAACCCATTTAACGACCTACTCACCCTCTACTAAACTTCGATACTAAATGTCGCACCAGCTTTTATAAATCTTTTAGCGCTTCAGTAATAATAGGGTCATTGATAGGCTTCATTCTTTTTAATGTCTCCTTGGCCGAAGCTCTTTTCCGGCATTCGGGACAAAGACAAAAATCGCCTTTCCCAACATACCAATCATTAGCCCTTATCTCTCTGACAGCCTGAGTCTTTTTGCTAACAAAATCCACAACCCGACATTTCGTACAAACCTCGCACCAGAATGACCACTGAACTGCTTTGTGAATGGGCATATTTTATTCCTCTTTAATATCCTCTTTGCCGTAAACCCCATAGCAAAACGATTTATCATGCCATCCAAGTGAACAAGTTTCCTTGCGCTTTTCGGCCTCGGAATCAAATTTTGGAAGTCGCTTTATTTGTAGCCCGTTAAGAATATCACCGAATCTAAAAGTATAATTCGCATTAAGTAAATTAAGAAATACTAAGTATCTGACTTTTGACGGATTCTCACTCGCATAAACTGATACTACATCGGGAAATAATTTTGGTAATCTTACTTCAAATGCTTTCATCAATCCATCCATCTTTACCATTACGCTATTTTAAATTACTAATAACATACGGCTTAGCAACTATTAAAAATCTTACCACCTTATCAATATCAAACTGCATATTATCATTACTTCTCAAACTTGTTTCCGCATCTATCCATATCGGAATATCACCCACAATATCTGAAAGTTTTCCTAAATTCTCTTGTAAATTTTCAGGAGACAACCCGCCTGCATAACCGCAATAATTACCAATTGGTTTATCCCATTTATCAGGCAAAACTCCGTTTCCACCAGACAAATCATAAAGTGGATATGCCATCACGTGAAAATTTTTGACCCCATGATACAAATTTTCGTTAGTTCCATCCATTTGGAATATTATTGGTTTATCTCCAAACATTTTTAAGTAATACAAGTAACCATCTTTGGCAAAATGTGGTTGTGCATGGAAATTAAGTTGAATGCGATCAAACATCCGAAAATATAATTGCAATTTATCTTCTAGTATCCGTTTATCAGCATTAAATATCCACCTTACCCATGTACCACAAAGATGCATAGATAATGGCACTCCATACTGTTTTAATTCGTAAAGTTTATCAAGCCATTGATAACTAGGAAACCTGGGAGTTCCTGCATTATTTTTAGAACACAAGATTCCGAACTCTACAAAAGGGAATGCCTTAGCTATCCCTAATAAGCAAATAGGGTCTACGCTATCATCCGCACCCGTTACGGTTACTTGCCTTAATATTTGTTTCATCTGTTTTATTTCTCCATTATTTCTTGCTTTTTAAATTCATCAATCCATCCATCTTTTCTTGCGCAATTTTTACATGGATTCATACGGTGTAATGGAATACAAGCAATAAATAATTTATCTTTGGGAATATTTTCATAATAATATGGACAATCTTTACGTTTCATTTTTGAGCCTTTTTGGTTGATAAATTTTGGATAACTGTTTTGATGTTTCTTGTTGCCCACAATCAGGACAATATAATTTCCAATTAGGATTTTCACTTGTAACGGGAATAGGTAAATCTTTACCGCATTTAGCACATTTGGTGTATTTGAACATCTTAATTACCATCCTATTTATTTTATCTTTAACACTTATTACAATTTTGGGGGCAAGTCTTAACATCATTAATATTTTCCGCATAAATACAAGGCTTTAGTTTTACGTTTAATGGCTTCATTGTGTAGGGACATTCTTTATATCGTTTATCATGTTTTAGATAAGGTGGAACATGTTTAGCAAATGGGCAACCGCCTTCATAAAATTTGCACTCATTCCCACAGCAATAATATGTTAAATTTGTTTTCATTTTTGTTCCCTCATCCTAGCATTTAATACAATCAATTTTATTTGATGTTGATATGCAAGTGTAGCCCGATGTACTTCAGCCCAATCATCTTTATTAAGTGGTTCATTCACTAACCATTTATGACCTAATGCTAAGTTACCGATACCTAATTTGTTGGAGATTTGACGTTTAGTTTCGGGCATTCTATTCTTCCATTTCTTCTTGGATTTGTTCTACCGTTTTATCATCATCCGCATTAAATGGAATAGCATCGCGCCATACAAATTCTATAAAATCTTCTTTGTCCACTTTAGATACATGGGTTGAACAAAATTCCACTTCAGGCTCTATTCGTTCTGCATCCCCTTCACTTAAGGCCATCACGTAATAAGTCTTAGTGACTTCATAAAGTTTCTTCATCTTCTTTCTCCACTATCCATTCTCCACCAATGACTTCTGGTATAGTTTTTGGGTCTTTTTGGAATTGGCTAGACATTTCTTCGTCTAATTTTACGACTGTCGTTTTATAATCGTAACCCACAAATTTTCCGTTGTAATCTGCCACACCCAAACGCATTATGAGCCTGATTTTCATTTTAACCTTCTTTATATTGAGTGCAAACTTGAGAAACTGTATGGAATATTTTGCCTAATGCCTCACTGTTTTTCTTCAAGCAATTAGACTCACTGATTAAATCTTCAAGTCTATCTTTAAACAAACACACGCTACCATGTTCACATTTATAACAGTCCATTTTA
>JBAZGP010000529.1:0-2796 GCA_041652835.1 Lutibacter sp.
ACGAAGATCACCACTATCAATAGCCGCCTGAAGCCTATCCCTTTCTTCTTTTAAAATATCCTGAGTTAATTTATGCTCAATGTCCGCAATCTTTTCAGCATTGCCTCTTGCGTCGATTATTTCTTGTTGTGCGGCTTCGTATTTTTTAAGTTGTTCTTCGTCAATTTCAGCTTTTGTATTTTCAAGTGTTTCTTGTGATATTCTTTCTTCTTCGGTCTGAATATCTTTATTATGCCCTTTGCGTATTTTTAAGTTATTAGCATTTAGCTTTATAGTATAATCTGTATTTTCAGATTCTAAATCACGTTGCAACTTTGCGATGTTTGATTCAATTTCAGCACGTTCAACCGATCCCGATTTAGTTTGTTTTAAAAGTTTTTGTTCGAGTTCTATCTTTTTGTTTATTAAAGCAACTTTGTTATTATACTCTTCTTTATCAAGTTTAGCTTGATACATAGCTGCCATTTCAGCCATTATATCCCTATCAGCGTATTGTTCATCTAATGCTTCTGCATTTTTAGCTGTTTTAATTTTTAATGATTGTTCAAATTCAAAAAGTTCTTTTTCATTGCCTTCTTTAATTAGTTGTATTTTTGTTTTAGCATTTTTATCTTCTAATTTATTGAATTCGCTTAATCTTTTTTGTGCTTCAACCCTTGCTTTAGTATATTCTTGAAAATTCCTATATCGTTGTTCTAATTCCGATTCATTACTTGCTGAAATTTCTATTTCCCCATTATACATTTTATCTTTCATTTCATCATATGATGAAAACATTTTTTCAGCATTTTCAGTAAAAAATTTCAGCCTTTTATTTAAATGTTCTTTATAGGTTTTTGTTTCACTAGAAACATAGTCAGATGCAATAATAAATGATTGTTTTAATTTTTCATCTTTTGTTTCTGAATATATGTCAAAGTCGTTTTTTGCTTCGTCTAATTCTTGTTTTAAATCGCTTGCTTTAATCGGAACAGTTTTTTCATATAACTCTTTTTCTTCAGTTATTTGTTGTTTTCTTCTTTTTAAATATTCTTCATATATTGCTTTTGCTTCAGTTGTTGTAAATCCTATATCATCAAGATATTGAATATTAGCTTTTTTTTGTGTTTCTAATAGTTCAAATGTTTCTTTTCCCCAGTCTTTTAAAACTTTTTGAAATTTTTCTACGTGTTTAGTGTCTGCTGGCACAGTTGAAAATATATCAAATAATCTTTCAATATCGCTTTCGCTATATTTTCGTATAAAATTAGGAATTAAACTTTTTAATGCAATGTCAACATTTGTAATTGCTACTGACCATATTGTAAACATATCTATTATAGAACTTAACCAAGTTTTATCTGTTCTTTTAACCAATAATTGCCATGTAGTATATAATCTATTGATAGAAGCGTTAAGCGTACTTACCTTATTAGTAGTTTCTGTGCCAAATGCTTTTTCTGCTTCTTTTGCGAATTTCGGTAGAACTTCTCCTGATAATACTTCTCCTTTTTTTAGCATTTTATCAAGTTCCGGGATAGTAACTTTTAGCGTTCTTGCCATAATGCCAAAAGCTCCCGGAAGACGTTCTCCTAATTGCCTCCTTAATTCTTCTGTGGTTATTTTTCCTTTACTTAACATTTGTTCAAGCGCAAGAAAAACGCCCGAAACTTCATCTGTTTTTAATCCAAGCACAGCAGATATTTTAGCCATAGAGTTAAATATATTCTGTGTATCTTGCATTGTTATATTTGACTGAATGGCTGCTGCTCTAAATTTTATATACCTTTGCGATAAGCTAATAAGATTAAGACCATAATTTAATGAAATTTGAGTTAAAAATTGCTGTGACTTTGCTATTTCGTCCTGATTTTTAATTACTGTTTTCATTGCAAAATCAACAGCATCAAACTCTTTACTTAAATTAAAGAATTTTCTAAAAGCATCAATTACTAAATAAATACCAAGCATTGATTTTATATACTGTATGGCAGAAGAAGCTAATTTGCCAAAAGTAGTGTTCATACCACCCAAATCTGTAATTCTTTGCGTATTCCTGTTTATTGCAGCGTTTAATTGTTCGTATTTTTTAGCCTGTTCCGGGATTAAAACATTTAATTGCTTCATTCTATTTTTAAGAATAGCATTTACGGCTTGTAGTTGTTGTGCTGAACCTTTTTCGGCTTGTTGTGCTGTAATTAGCAATTTCTTACTTGCAATTAATTTTTTTTCTTCCGCCGCAAGTTCCCTTGATGCCTGTGCCTCTACCTTTTTCTGTTTATCAACTTTTAGTTTATTTAAATGTTCGTGTATTTTTAAGCTTTGTGCATTTAGTTCAAGTAGCTTCTTCTCTTCCGCCGCAAGTTCCCTTTTTGCTTGTGCTGTTTTTTTTTCATTGTCGGTTACCTTGCTTGAAAGATTTATTATTTCTTTTAATTTGTCTGCCCCACCAAACGCATCAGATAATTTTTTGCCTTCTATTGCCGCCTGTTTAATGTTTTCAATTAATGGCTGCATAGACTTAGCTATCGAAGCAAAAGCATCCTCAATTTCTTTTTGCTTTAAAATCTTATCTTTGTCAAGTATAAAAGACATATTATCTGCGTTTTTTGTTTAACCCTTTTCTTTCGTTATAAACCCTATTTGCGGCCTCCTGTTTCTCCCTGATAGCTTTTAGCTTGTTTACCCATCTTTCAAGTGTCATAGTCTCTAAATTGACTTCATGCGGCAAATTCATTTCAACCCTTGCAAGCATTTCATAAAACTTCACTGATTCTTCAATGTTGGCTTTATTCATTTTGGATTCTATAAGTTTTA
>JBAZGP010000530.1:0-2795 GCA_041652835.1 Lutibacter sp.
AAGGCATACTTTTAGTGGATATGCAGTAAGCCAACTTAGACACATAGAGCGAAATCCCAATGAAACGTACCTTAAACATAAGATAAACGGTATAAGTAAATTAAAAAATCTATTCAAAAATAAATTAATAACGATTGAATGGTTAAACAATAATTTTAATAAAGATATAGTTGATGAGGTTATTAATAATGCTTTGTGAATGTGGTTGTGGTAATGAAGCACTTAAAAATAAAAGATTTTTACCATCACACAATTTAAGATGCTTATCACCGGAATCGAAACAAAAACAAATTAGTAGACGTTCTGAAATATCTACTAATACATGGAAAGATGAAGATATAAGAGAAAGACGTTTAAAAGGTCTTCGGGAATATGCTAATTCTGGAATTGGAATAAAAAATTTAACTAAGGCTAGTCGAGCATCACCGATGTCGAGAAGGGGATTTCCTAAGAAAATTGAGGCTGTAATAAAACAATCGGACTCTTTAAAGAGAAAATATCAAGAGGATAATGAATTTAGATTAGCAAATTCATTAAGAGTCAGTAAGGCAATTGGTGAAGGAAAATGTGGTAATCCAAAAGTAAAAAGGGGGTACTACTTAACAAAAGATAATAGGATAATCTATTTATCTAGTTCATTCGAAAAAATTATGGTAGAAATTCTTGACGAATCTTTGTATTCTTGGAGTAAATGTAAAGATATTATACTATATAAAGATATATTTGGTGATATCCATTCTTACACGCCAGATTTTAAAGTATTTTTAAACGAACTAGAATTTGTTTATGTTGAAACAAAGGGTTATGTAGATAAAAAATGCTACAATAAATTTAATGACGTGAACCTATATACAAATATTCCGATATATTTAATTTTTGAGAAGGATTTAAAATATTTAAATGGAACTTATGGTATATTCGATATAACGCAATTTCAAACAATAGATAATTTTGTGAGGGAAAATTATGAACAATACAACTAATAATATGAATCAATATTTAGATGATGAAGATATAAAATATTTAACGATTGCTAAAGAATCGGCAATTGGTCAAATAACTAAACGAAACAATAAACAATTATCCCATCTTTTTAGACTTATAGGCGAAGGCATTGAGTTACTTACAACCAGCCACATAACGTTCCCTCGTCCTGATGCCGATGAATTGCTTGCAATTCGTCATGGAAAATATACCTATGATGAACTTATGGAAAAGTTAGGTGAAGATGTGGATGCAAACTTTAAATCAATTGAAGATAAAATAATTTTGCCTCATAATCCTAATCGTAAAGAGGCTGATAAACTTTGTCAAAAATTAGTAAAACAAAGATTAGGCTATGCTTAAAGTTAAAAAAAATAAGGATAAGGCTTAAAAGTGATAGATATAAAAAGCATCTTTGGTAATGATTACAGCGAATTTTGTGAGGTTGATCCTTTCAATGTTAAAAATAAAGTTGAAGGATATATTTCACGAAAACCTAATCAATATTACGGGGCATTAGTAATAACTAAAGTCAATAATAAAGAGGTTGAACCACAGTTAGTAATGGCTACGCCTAAAATGTATTATCCTTTTGATGCGCAAGAAGATGGTAAACGCAATTATCATTTTCCTTCAGCAAAATCTATTGAAGTATATACAAAACTTGACGGTACGAATATCTTATCCTATTTTTATTATTTTAATGATTATAGGTTTTTAACTTTTAAAACAAGGCTTAGACCATTTTTAAGTTCAAGTAAGTTTGGCGATTTTTATACGATGTGGAATGAAGTCGCTAAGGATTATTTTAACGAAATTAAAAAGAAAATGATTGAGAAAAATTGCAATCTTTCCTTTGAACTTTTCGGTGCGAGAAATCCGCATTTAATAGCGTATAAAAATTCGCTCGATTTCGTATTACTTTTTGGTGTAACCAATGTAGGCAATATTTTATCCCCTAAAGATTTAGCGATAGATACATTACCGAACGTGGAATTTTGCGGCAAAATTGATAGGGATTATGTTTGGAATTATGAAGAAAATCAAAAGAAACTTGAAGCAAGTTTAGTAAAACAAGAAGGTGAATATTATACAGGCGATGAAGGGGCTGTATGGTATTTAAAGACTTTAGATAATCGAACATTGCAATTGAAATGTAAGCCTGGTACTATTGAGGCAATTCATTTTAGTGCTGGTGCAGGTGGACTAGGTAAAAATACAATTATAGCGACTGTATGGAATGCGTTAGAAAATACGGATGATTTAACGATTGAATTTGTAAAGCAACTTTTACTTGAGGAATTTAAACCAGAAGTTATAGAGGCAAAAACATATTTAATTCAAGAATGTATTGAATATGTGAAAAATGAATCAGAATTTCGCCATAAAGTTTTAGAGGATTATAAGACGATTGGAATAAATATTAATCTTGATAAACGCTCAGTAATGAGGCAAATATCAACAAAATATCCAAAGGATAAAATGGGTAAAGTGTATAGCATTATTGTCAGTTTAGGATAAAATTTGCGGCAAAATTTAGTGAGGTAAAAAAATGCGTGAAATAAAATTCCGTGGTAAAAATAAAAAAGGACAATGGGAATACGGTTATTTAGTAAGGGAACAATTCACAGCGTATGATCAATATCATAACTTAGAATTACTTAGCGTTGAATGGTTTGAATATGAAACAGTAAAATCTCTTTCTACAGAAATAGGAATTACTTACGGATATAAAATTCACAGGAGTGGTGGACAATCATCAGTGTGGGTAGACCCTAAAACAATTGGACAATTTATTGGATTAAAAGATA
>JBAZGP010000531.1:0-2795 GCA_041652835.1 Lutibacter sp.
TGTAGCTGACTATTGGTTTGGTATTTAAACCCAAATAAACCCTTGTTTGACTTGTAGCCAATATACACCAAGGTTAATCCCTTTAAAGCAGTTAAATCCTTAGTACAATTGATTGGCTTGAACTCAATCATTATCTTATTGTTATCCAAATCAGCAATTGATTTAACCCTTAAATCAACGCCATAATAAATGTAGTCGGTTAATCCTAAATTCTTTGTCATTGTGCTTGTGTTTTGGTTTGTACATTATATTATACGTACAATGAACAAATTGGTTACAACATTATTCATCTTTATGGTGTCTAGTCCTATGACAATTTGAACAAAGTAAAACACATTTATCTAGTTCTGGTACAATATTTTCCCATGTTCTGCCCATTATACGTGCTATTGTACTTTCTTTCTCATTACTATCTAAGTGATGAAAATCATAAATATATGGTGGAAAAACATTGTTACAATCAATACATTTGCCACCAAGATATTCAATTGCTTTTAATTTATTTATTCTACCTTTAGTACGCTGCCAATCACTTGCTTGTTTCCTTAATCTCTCTTTATATTTTTCTTTATATCGTTTGCTTTGTTCTGCAGCTCTTTCAGGATGATTCTTTTTGTATCTATCTTGATATTCTTTTCTTTTTATTTTTTTCTCTTCGGGAGTTAAACTCAACCATGTTTTACTGTATGTCATATAATAAAATTTTCTCACTAATAAATACTTCTTAGTAAGAAAATAATACATACAACCAATTTTATTTAATACTTACCAACTTTTTTAATTCGATTTTTATTTCTTTTGCTTTAGTCCCTCTCCATGGACTTGCATTGCTTAAAAAATATAGTACAATGCTTTTCGCTGAGTCCATGCCGTAATTGTCATTGATTGAATTTAAACTGGACATTGCATCAACGTATGGCTTTGCACCAAAATACATCTTTGCACCCCAATCCTGTCTAATTTCCCTAGCAATTACGCTTAATGGTCTGGTTGCTGTTGTTGTCATTGTTATTCTGTTTTGGTTTATATATACTAATACGGTTTTTAAATAAAAATGTTACAATATAATCGAACATTGTATCAATAAAAAAGGATAATTATTTTTAAATAAAAAAACCCTCAATTTGAGGGTTTAATTTGTTATTCATAATATGCATCCAAAAATATTCGTATCTTACTTTTAAGGTCATCAAGTTTCTTTTCAAGAGCTAACTTATCTTTTAACAATTCACGAACCGTATCAGCATTGTAATTGTTAAATTCATAGGGTTCAGTTCTTAAACTCTTTAAAACCTGTCCATCATCCTCCAAATCACCTAACCAAATTTCTAGCTCTTCATAAAAGCATCCTGTTTCGTTTCTCTGAAAACAACCTGAAATACTTAAATAAATGCTTCGATATGATTTTCTTACGTAACACCTATGCAATTGTGCATAATTTTTACCCTCGAATTTAGTTAGCTCAACCTTTGGAAAGTCAATGACAAATTTATTTGAACAATTGCCATTAACTAAATAAATCTTTTGACCTATATACTTCTCTAATTGTGGGAGAACATTGTTCAAAATGATTTCACCAATTCGGTTAACCTCGTTAACTGCATGGATTTTTTTCTCTAGTTTCATCGCTGTATTGGTTTGTTGGTTTATATTATCTAATACGTTTCTTATTTAAAAATGTTTCAAAATAAGGTGCTTATTTGCACCCTATTTTGAACATTGTATCATTATGCTTTGGTCATTGTACGTTTAACGCTATAAACATCTTTTAATTCATTTTGTAGCATTTCTCTACATCTGCTTATCATTCCTTTTACAGTTCCCAATGGAATGTTACAAACCTCTGCTATTTCATTGTATTGTTTATCCTCAATGAAGTATAACAAAGCAATCTTTTTATAGTTTGGTTTAAGATTCTCGAATGCCTTGCTTATCTTTTCTGACTTATCAGCACAATCTAAAACGCTTTCGGTTTCGTAACTTTCTGAAGCTACAAATTGAAAAGTTTCTTTGCCTGTTTCAGCATCAGCAAAATTTGAAACGTTTGTATAATGGCTTGACTTATCAACACGATAGTAGTCAATAATCGTGTTTTTTGCTATGCTATAAATCCAAGTTGATAAGCCAGCAATTTCACCCATATAGTAAACTAAATTGTCGTTAACCTTAATAAACACGTCAGCACAAAGCTCTTGAGCTGCATCACTGTTCTTTACCTTAGTATTGATAAAGTTCTGTATTCTTTTATTGTATTCATTATATACAGATTCAAAGTTTAACATAGGTCTGTTTTTAACTAAAACCCATGCTTCTTTTAAACACTTTGCCCAATTCTCTGAGGTTTGCTCTACATTTTTAAAATTCTTGTGAGCTACTTTTAAAGCTATACCGTTCAATCTTACTTTCTTACTTTGCTTTTTCATGGTTGTATGGTTTTAAGTGAATGTTTGCAATCAATTTACACAGTCTTTTACGTGGCGCATTTCAAAAAGTTTCATTTGTTACAAAAAATTTAATCTTTTTTTGTTATTTGTACTGATTCTAAATAACAGAACTACATACCTTATATATAATGAAATTATTTTAACCCTAACTAACTAATAATTAACATACTAAAAAATATTTTCGTTTTTAATTAAAAATAATTGCATCAAATGAAACATTTTGAAACATCACAACGTAAAAGAAAGCAAACGACAAACAAATTTACTCACTTTAAAAACCAAAACACAATGAAAACTAATGAAGTAAAAATCACAAAACAACAACTAATTGAGATGCTTGCTGATTGGTCA